>NZ_JAVJZI010000095.1:0-27670 GCF_040223135.1 Coleofasciculus sp. G3-WIS-01 | reverse complement strand
ATTAGCACCTGAAACCCTTGCTATTACGTTGATTTTTGCCAAAATTGAAAAAGTTGCGAGGCGCACGAATACATAACCGATAAGTTATACAACTCTATCAATGACTATATACTACACAGACAACTTAGAGTGAAAAGTTAGCTAATTGTATGGGTTTTCTGGGGATAATCCATCAAATTAGGTGTGCCACGCCACTACTGTAATTTCGCGATCGCGCCTTTTTCTACTAACAGTTTCCCCGTCACTAAATCCTTAACTGTTGCTACCAAAACCCGCCGTTCATCTACCTCAAACTGAACGGAAATCCGGTCAACTCCCACTTGTCCTGGTGGGTCTAAATGTGCTACACAAACCTGTTCGCGATCGCTATCCAAAGAACGATACGCCGCTTGCTTAGATAACTGACTACTGGTCATCCGTCCTAACTTATCATAACTTACCTCGGCTTGTGCAATTTCTGCGACTTCGCCAATATCTAAGCGAATTTCCCGTTGTCCTTCAATGGCGACTTGTAAGGTTAACGGTTCCCCACGTTCACAGGGATATTGTATCCCTTTTTCAAATAATGTGAAATAGGAATAAGTTTTAGCATAAGGTTCCCATAAGCGAATGGCGTAACTGTGGTGCAAATAATCATCCACACTCGCCACTTTATTTAACGCTAATGCCCCGTATGCCACGGCTTCAAAGGGCTTATCTAATTTCACCTTAGTCTTGCCAAAATATGACCGGATCAACTGCTGTACGGCGGGAATTAAACAACTGCCCCCAACTAATAACACCTGTTCAATATCACCCTTACTAATTCCTTTTTCCAGAGCAATCGTCAATACTTCATCCAACGCTTCCCGCAATTTTTCCAAAAACTTGCGATTTTCCAGAATCTCTTCTAATCTATCCCGATTCAGTTGCAAGTTGTATGAATTAAATGTCTCCTCATCTAACCAACTTTCCTTAGCTTCCTGAATACTAGACAAGCGAATCTTTAACCGTTCAGCTAACTCTAATAAATTCTGCCACCCCACCTCACCAATTGCTTCCCTTGACCATCCTTGCTGATGCAGATAGTCTTCGACAATCCAACTATCCACATCTTCACCGCCGACATAAGCATCAGATTTCGCCAACACTTCTGCCCGTAATACCGTTTCGCGATCGCGCTTGGCTGCATCCAATTGTGGTGCAGTACGGACTAAACTTAAATCCAGAGTTCCACCACCAAAATCCACCACCAATACTAAGGAACTCGGACGTTGTACTGCATAGCCTAACGCCGCTGCTGTGGATTCATCCACCAGTTTAATTTGCTCCACATCCAGGCGGCGTGCTACCTCGCGAAACCAATCTAAATAGCGATCATAAGCGCCCACGGGTACAGTTAAAATAAGCTGATAGGGTTGAATTTTTTGCGCCTTTAATTGCTGCCAAATAGTTTTAATAAATTGTTCTGAAACCGATTCAGCCGTGTAATATTCACCATTAATGAGACGCGGAGGCGGTTGGAAGTCCGCCGCTAAATCTCGTTTAAATCCTTTAAAAAAGCGAGCGGGTTGAGATTGTCCTAAGCGCTGGGAACGAACTTGTTCTCCCAGTACGATTTGATTATTGTCTTTGATAAAAACTAGGGTGGGAATGACTGGGATATCTGGCTCATTTGAGTTCGTTTTAAACAGGCGAGAGAGTGAACCCAGCCTGAGGGTTTTGGGACTGTTGGTATCGGGTTCGAGTATACTGACGACTGTGTTGCTCGTACCGAAGTCAATTGCAACTGTATTTGTCATTTGTCATTAGTCATTCGTCAAATAGTTATCGCACTCAAAAGGTAGTCAGGGCGGGTTTTGCACAAAAGTTATCATTAACAGCGAAACAAAGTCCCTAAACCCGCCCCTACACACTCACTAATGTGACAGTCCCCTAGGTAGGGTGCGACTCACTTTAGCCGGACAAAGTATTCGATCATGATCTTGATAGCCGACGAATCGAATATAAACGAGTTCTCCTTCTGTGATATCTTCAACATCAGGTTGGTGCAGTTGGGAATTAAAGGGAACCTGTTCCCAAGGTTGACCAATGGGTTCATATCCCCAATTCTGGATCAGATTTTCTAATGGAGTAAAGAGTGCGACTAAATTTTTAGCTGGTAAATCCGGGCGGGCTTCGATCATCCGGCAAGCGGTGGGATAATTGGTCAGTAGGGGGCGTAGTTGTTCAAAGGTGGTATCTTGGATATCTGTGGATAGTTGCTGCGATCGCGCTTCGAGTTCATCCCGTAGCCGCTGACATTGTGCCTCTAATTTCTTGATTTGACTGGAGTCAGCAACTGAGACTGAAGCAGAATGGTTTTCGGGTCTTTTTTTCGGACCAAAGCGACTAATGAGTAAAGTGGTGAAGACAAACCACAACAGTAAACCAAGCCCCAAGAGGTTAGGATCATGAGCCATCTTACCTCTCCTTTTACTGTTGATGTAAAGTCGTAGTTTGATCCGTGGTTAGGGTTTCGTCACCTTCATAATATTCTGGCAGCAATTGTTGAGTTTCTACGTCTCCGAGATCGGCTTCAATTCCTTTAGTTGTTTCGGTACAACTTGATCCAGTAGCACCGATGACGGTTTCGGTGATTTTGCCATCCTTGCCAATGCGATATTCGATCTTTTGATACTCTGCCATAATTCTTTCCGAACCCAACAATTAACTACAGTTTAAGGGATTTATACCATTTCTGAAAAGCTATGCACTAAATGGTACATTGAACAGGTCAAGCTCAGAGTCGCAAGCAGATGGTTATCATGTCATGTATGGAGAAATTAAAGATTTGCTGGTTGAGCAGCATCAGTTCAACCTACCCTATTCTACAGTACACAGCACAATACGATATCGAATGTAAGGAAAGCTCCTCTAGCTCTTGTTCACTCTGGGTCATAACTGACTCTCGCTAAAATTTTTTGGATTCCTTCACAGAAAATTTGAAAGCTACGCGATTTATTGTCGGTAAGGGACAAGTGTGGTGCGATTTCTTTAGAGTGAGTGCCAGGATAATATCCTGCTGGTAATAATTTTCTGAGTTCTTCTTTGGCAGAATTGAGTCGATCGGGATCTCGATATTTATTTTGGGTTTGTTTTTGGCTGAGGCTATGAGGTTTAAGGTTATAGGCTTTTTCGACGGCAGCTAAATCTCCGAGAAACCAAGACTCTAGTTCATGGCAGATAATGCGAATCATTGCGTCGGGCTTCCCAGCCGTTTGACAAATTTTTAGTAATTCGGTCTTGAGTTTTTTGCAGTCATTGGAGTCTTGGTCATGGACAATGACAAACTCTGTCGAGGGGCTGAATTGAAAGGCTTTGATTTTCCTTGGTATAGATTCAGCTAGATCCTGTTTACCTTGGTGAGTAATACAAATATAGGTAATATGATTAGGAATTAGTTTGGGTAATATCTCCTCTAAAACTATCCTCATGGAGCGTTCTTCCAACAAAAAAATAATGTTGTAGATCATCAGGGGGCAACTCCTTTCAACCAACCTTGAGTCCATAAATAGCCAGGTAAATCTCCGGCGTCAACTAAGGCTTTGAGGGTTTTGTTATCGGTGGCTTTGTATATTTTGCTGATGCCTTGTTCTTTGATCAGCCAAAAAATACTGTCTAAGGGAACCGCGTTCAAGAAGTCAGGGGAATGGGTAGAAATAAAAACTTGACCACCGCGATCGCTATAGTTGGCAAATTCTTCGGCGAGTTCTTGAAGTAAGGTGGGGTAAAGTTGGTTTTCGGGTTCTTCGACACAAAGTAAAGGGTGAGGTTTGGGGTCAAAGAGTAAAATTAGGTAGGCAAACATTTTCATCGTGCCGTCGGAGACATAGCGATCAATAAAGGGATCTTTGAATGCTTGGTCTTGAAAGCGCAGAATTAATCTACCGTCTTCGGTGTTTTTAGCTTCGACTTGGGAAATACCCGGAACCCGATCACGCATTTTTTCTAAAATTTTATCAAAGATTCTGGGATGTTCTTGATAAATATATTGGGCAACTATTGCTAGATTGTCTCCAGTGGCGGAGAGGTGTTCGGCGTAGAGAGCATCTTTACTTCCTCTCGCATCGCTGATATGAAAGTCGGATACATGCCAATTTTCAATTAGGGAACGGAAGGCACTGGCAGCTTTAAAGCGTTGGAATTGCCCTAAGCCTTTGATGGCTAGAATATCGGGGGATTCTAATTGTTGTTCTTCTCGTTCTAGGTGTTCTTCGGTTTGGTCAAAGTTTTCTTCGTTGGTGATGGCGTAGCCTTTGCCTTTTTGGAAGTCAAGGAAGTGATAAGGGGAACCGTATTCGCCGCGTTTGTAGCGTAATATTTCTCGTTTGATTACCGGACGTTTTTCTTCTTGTCCAACGATTAGTACATAAGTTACGAGGCGTTCTGTTTCCACAATCTTCATGCGAAATTTCAATTCAATTTCGATGTCTTCTTGTTCTTTACCTCTAGTGATGACTTCATTAAACCCACCTCTAACTTGGAGGGCTTGGCGAATGTTATTTTTGAGGGCATCCCGAAGAAAACCAAAAATATCAAACAGGGTAGATTTGCCTGTGCCGTTGGCTCCGATCATGACACAAAACCCTGGAATATCCTTAATTTCTAGGAACTCAAAAAGGCGGTAATTCTTGATTTTGATGGAAACAATTTTCATAATGTTATCCTAATAAACCAGCGTAGAGCAACTAGGGTTGTTACAAGTCATCTATTCAACCTTCAGCCTTCTACCTTCTATCCTCTGGATTCTGATATTTGCTAGCTGATCAAGGCAATGGTGGATTATTGACACGATACCAAGCATCGAGTGCTAGTTGATGCACCTCCCGCCAGGATAAATTATACTCTCGTGCGATCGCGGCACAGTCTTCATATTCCGGTTGGACATTGGCGATGGCATTTTGTACTCCTGAAGCGCGACTGGCAACTTTTACCCGCACCACTCCATACTTCGTCTCGACTCGCTGAATTGCCCGTTGCAAAATCGTGCGTTGCTGGGTAAAGTGGCGAATACCCAGAGTTGTGGTTTCCCTAAATAAAATATCTTCACAAACGGTTAATTTTTCCGCTGGACAAATCACCGTAAGTAATACCCCAGGACGAGATTTTTTCATGCCAATGGCTTGGGTAAACACATCCAACGCCCCAGCATTAAATAGCACCTCGAATACATACCCAATCACTTGGGGATTTAAGTCATCAATTTGCGTTTCTATCACACAAACGCTTTCTTGGCAAGGGTCATCATTTATAAGATTAGCCGGATCTCCTCCCTGAAACTGAATGCCAAACTCTGACGCTTCCCCAATCCAGAGTCGCAGGATATTCGGAATCGCTAACTCACTGGTTCCCGCGCCATGACCAATCTTGTGCAGAATCATTGCTGGAGGGAGTCCAAATTGGGTGGTAAGGGTGACAGCAATAGCTGCACCAGTGGGCGTGACTAATTCGCGCTCAATGCCATTGCTATAAATAGGGACTTGCCGAGACTCCCACAATTTTAAAACAGCGGGAACAGGAACAGGCAATCGACCATGAGCAGCTTGTACTGTACCGCCTCCTGTGGGTAAGGGAGAACAGTAGAGTCGGTCAATGCCCAACCAATCCAATCCCAAACAAGTACCGACAATATCCACTAAGGCATCTGTAGCACCCACTTCATGGAAATGCACGGTTTCGGGTGCCATCCCGTGAACAGCCCCCTCTGCTTCCGCCAAGTTGCGAAAAATTGCCAAACTCCAATCGACGACTTGTGAAGGTAATCCGGCGGTTGTAATCAGGTGTTCAATATCTGCCAGGTGTCGGCTATGCTCATGGTCTGACGGTTCAGCGTGATCATGGTGATGGGCTTGAGTGAGCAAATTCAGATGGACTTTAGTGGCTAATTGACCTTGACGGTGGACTGGTTCTGACTCTAACCGATATTCATGGTCAATTCCTAGCCCTTTTAGCTTTTCACTTAAATACTCCAACGGCACTCCTGCTGCCACGAGTGCCCCTAAGCACATATCACCAGCAATTCCACTCTGACAGTCGAGGTAGGCGAGTTTTGGCATTACGTTTTGAATCCTGAAGGGTGATTAGCTGTAACCAAAAGGCTGGAAACCTTTACCCATTATTGCCCAAAATTGGGTAGAGATTTGTTCTGAGAGAATGGGTCTGCCAAGAGTATGTATACTTTATTGGTATACCTATCCAGCCAAAAACCACAGCTAGGTAGGTGAGAGAGATAGCCGCCAGTTAGGTGGTGTTAGCCTGTGGACTGGGAAGGTGCCGACACCGCCAGAGTGAAGCAGGAAGTAAGTTCCAGATGTGTCCATAAGTGGACAGATTTGGGTAGATCTTATGTAACGGTCTACATCTATTGTAGGGAAAGGAGAATGGGGGGTGGGGGATTGGGGAGATAGGGAAGATGAGGGAGATGGGGTTGTAGGGGTTTGGTCTCCAAACCCCATTTCTTATGTAGGGGGAGATGGGCAAGGAAAGGACGAATGACGAATGACCAATGACCAATGACCAATAACGATTAAAAATACTTTAAGTATTGTTACTTTGGCGTGGTATGATCGCCTATGGCTAGATGCGATCCAGCCAATTTTGATGGACTAGCGTTTGCTGCTGCCTGTGAACTTGTCAGACAAATCTGTACAACCCAAGCCCACACCGGAGGAAAGTCCGCCAGGGAGTTATCAGACTTCCCCTGAAAGTTCCTCAATGCAAGAGTACTACCAACTTAAACAAACGTTGTTGGCGGTGACTCTGGCAATGACAGGGGTGATTTTTGTCTCTGTCTGGATTTTTTACTCACTCAACATCGCCTTGAATTATTTGATCGGGGCGTGCGTTGGTGTGGTTTACTTGAGAATGTTGGCGAAAGACGTTGAGCGGTTAGGTGTCCAAAAAAGGCGTCCGAGTTCGACTCGGTTGGCTTTATTGATTGGGCTATTAGTCGTTGCCAGTCAATGGCAGAGCTTACGCATTCTGCCCATATTTTTAGGATTTCTGACGTATAAAGCTGCGCTTATCGCTTATATGCTGCAAAGCACCTTGTTGCCTACGTCGAAGTAAGTTCCCATTGTCAGGGCAGCCAACGCTTCCGAAAAGTAGGGTGGGCTACACCCGAACTTAACGCCTGTGGACAAAGGAGAAAACTCCTTTGGATGAAGCAGGAAGCAGACTCAGCAATTGTTCGATGGATAATTGTCAATCCGTTCTGTGTAGTCGTTTCAACCAAAGGATAGAAGATAGCTGGGGAAATCTCCGGAATGGAAATGATAGATGGTTTGGCGTTCTATAATGCTTTCCCCCTTGCTGAACTAGAAGTTGGTCAGCATCTGTACTGGCATATCGGTAATTTGAAGGTTCATGGTCAGGTTTTTATTACCTCCTGGGTCGTGATTGCCATTCTGGTTATTGCCTCAATTGCTGCTACCCGCAACATTCAGCGAGTTCCCAGTGGTCTCCAAAATTTTATGGAGTATGCCCTGGAATTTCTGCGAGATTTAGCCAAAAATCAGATCGGGGAGAAAGAGTACCGTCCCTGGGTGCCGTTTGTGGGGACGTTATTTTTGTTCATTTTTGTGGCAAATTGGTCTGGGGCACTTATTCCCTGGAAGCTCATTGAGCTGCCAGAAGGTGAATTAGCGGCACCAACCAGTGATATTAATACTACAGTGGCTTTTGCGCTGCTGACCTCCTTAGCGTATTTTTACGCGGGTCTGAGCAAGAAGGGTCTGGGGTATTTTGCTGGTTATGCCCAACCAACTCCCATTCTGCTGCCGTTTAAGGTTCTGGAAGATTTTACCAAACCTCTCTCCCTCAGTTTCCGTCTGTTTGGCAACATTTTGGCAGATGAACTGGTGGTGGCAGTATTGGTGCTGTTGGTTCCCCTGTTCGTACCTCTCCCGGTGATGGCATTGGGTTTATTTACCAGTGCGATTCAGGCGCTGATCTTTGCTACCCTAGCAGCGGCTTATATCGGTGAGGCGATGGAAGACCATCACTAGCGATTTTAGGCTGGTGATGAAGATTTGCTGCTTCCTGGAGCGAGCAATCAAAGAATTCTGCTGTGTCTAGCGGATTGGTTGAGGGTAAGCGTTTCACGTTCGTTTGTTATTTAGTCAAAAGCGAGGAAAAATATCATGGACCCATTAATTTCTGCTGCATCTGTTATTGCTGCTGCTTTAGCTGTTGGTTTAGCAGCAATTGGTCCTGGAATTGGTCAAGGGAATGCGGCGGGACAAGCAGTAGAAGGGATTGCCCGTCAGCCTGAAGCTGAAGGTAAAATTCGGGGTACCTTACTACTGAGTTTGGCATTCATGGAAGCGCTGACAATTTACGGTTTGGTGGTTGCTCTCGTCTTATTATTCGCCAACCCCTTCTCGTAACCCTTTATGCCGCAAGAGCATTCAGACCCCAATGACTGAGGTCTGAATGCTGTTGACATGAAGGCATTACACATATAGAAGATTTTTTCTTCAATCCATAAGCCGCCGTAGGGGCTTGGTTACCAAGCCCTTGGTTACTGTGGGATTACCAAAACATCATGATACATTGGACAATTTTACTCGCTGTTGAAACAGCAGAAAAGGCAGCTAAAGAAGGGGGGTTATTTGATTTTGATGCCACCCTACCTTTGATGGCATTGCAATTTTTAATTTTGGTGGTGGTATTAAATGCGGTTTTTTATAAGCCGCTTAGCCAAGCCATTGATGGACGGGATGATTATATCCGCAAGAACCGCTTAGAGGCACGGGAACGGTTAGACAAAGCTCAGAATCTGGCTAAACAGTATGAGCAAGAACTAGCAGAAACTCGTCGCAAGTCACAAGCAACGATTGCCGCCGCTCAAGCTGATGCTCAGAAAATAGCTGCCGATAAAATGGCTCAAGCGCAAGCGGAAGCCCAGGCACAACGAGAGCAAGCCCAAAAAGAGATTGACCAACAAAAAAATGAAGCGATGGCATCCTTAGAACAAGAAGTGGATTCGCTTTCGCGTCAGATTCTGGAAAAACTTCTAGGACCTGAGTTGGTTAAGTAACGTCGGCTTTATCTGGGTAGCTGAACAAGCAGGGGTTTGCTGACGTTAACGTAGTTGTACGAACAAAAAATAACGACCTGCGGAAGGCGGGTTGCTGCCTGGGTTCACTCTTTGAGGTGATGTAGAGACGCGCCATGGCACGTCTCTACAGGGCGAGAGATGCTGTGTAAGACCAATTTGTAGCAATACAAAAAGGCAACGGCAAGCGAGACAGGAAGCGATGATGGTTGTTTCAATGAAGCTCAGGCTTCAGCGAATTTTGCCGGAGTAATTCACACCCTTGTCTTTTGTCGGTGGTGTGATAAGAAATAACGCCGGACAAAAATTCCAGCATTTTGAGGCATTACCCAGCGTTAGCGGTAAAGCAGCATAGCAGTTCTCAATTAAAGCAGGTGTATATGGCTATTATGGGTAGTTTTTCAATTTTAGCTACCGCCGAAGGAGGATTTGGTATCAACCTCGATATTTTAGAAACCAATGTAATTAATTTGGTGATTATTATCGGGGTACTGGTTTACTTTGGGCGATCATTTTTAGGGAAGACCCTATCGGAGCGACGTTCCAGTATTGAAGACGCCATTAGCGATGCCGAAAAGCAGCAGAAAGACGCTGCTGCAGCCTTAGCTGATGCCCAGCAAAAGCTGGCACAAGCCCAAGCGGAAGCCGAAAAGATTCGGGCAAAGGCAGAAGAAAATGCCAACGTCGCTAGAGAAGCAATTTTGGCAGCGTCGGCTAAAGATGTGGAACGAATGAAAGCTTCAGCCGTTCAGGATTTAAACTCAGAAAGGGAACGTGCGATCGCACAACTTCGCCAGCAAGTGGTTGCCCTAGCTATGGAGCGTGTCGAGTCCCAAATCAAAAGCCAGTTAGACGAATCGGCACAGCATACCTTAGTTGACCGCAGCATTGAGCGAGTAGGAGCGAGATAATTATGAAAGGAAGTTCATTTAGTGCTGAAGTCGTTGAGCCATACGCAGAAGCTTTGATGTCTGTGGCTAAAGAACATGACCTCGTAGACCGATTCGGTGAAGACGTTGCGGCTTTGCTCGATACTTTGAAAGAATCAGAGGAGTTGCAGCAGTTTTTAGGGAATCCAATTGTCAAAGCCGATGACAAAAAAGCCGTCTTAGCACAAATCGGCAGAGAGCAACTTCACCCCTACATGGTGAATTTTTTACAGATTCTCGTGGATCGACGGCGCATTCTGTTTCTGGGAGACGTATGTAAGCAGTATCAAGCACTCTTGCGGGAGTTAAAACAAGCGGTTCTGGCTCAAGTCATATCCACCGTGGAACTCAACGACGACCAGAAGCAGGTAGTGCGCCAAAAAGTGCTAGGCATGACCAATGCCCAAGATGTAGAACTAGAAACCCAAATTGACCCCGATTTACTCGGTGGTGTGATTATTAAAGTGGGGTCTCAAGTGGTTGATGCCAGTCTGCGCGGACAACTGCGTCGCATTGGTGTGAGCTTGAGTCGTTCGACTTAATGGTCATCGTTCGTGGTTCATGGTTCATGGTTCATCGTTGATGGTTTCTGAACATGACTTAGCTTGCTTGTGGCGCAAGCGAGTAGGACGAATGACAAAAGACAAAGGATAAAGGACAAAAAAGTAGAGGGATTAGTTGAATGGTAAGCATTAGACCCGACGAAATTAGCAGCATTATTCGTCAGCAAATTGAACAATACGACCAAGAGGTCAAAGTCTCTAACGTTGGTACCGTCCTGCAAGTCGGTGACGGCATTGCCCGGGTCTATGGTTTAGACCAGTGCATGGCTGGGGAACTGGTCGAGTTTGAAGATGGTACAGTGGGCATTGCCCTGAATTTGGAAGAAGATAATGTGGGTATCGTGCTGATGGGCGAAGGGCTCGATATTCAGGAAGGGAGTTCTGTAACGGCTACCGGGAAAATCGCTCAAGTTCCCGTGGGTGATGCACTAATTGGTCGTGTCGTCGATGCGTTGGCACGACCAATTGATGGCAAGGGAGAGATTCAAACGGGAGAATCTCGTCTGATTGAATCCCCAGCACCGGGTATTATTGCACGGCGTTCTGTTTATGAACCCCTGCAAACTGGGATTACCGCGATTGACGCGATGATTCCCGTGGGACGAGGACAACGGGAGTTAATTATTGGCGATCGCCAAACCGGAAAAACCGCGATCGCGATCGATACAATTCTCAACCAGAAAGAAGAAGACGTGATCTGTGTCTACGTCGCTGTCGGTCAAAAGGCATCTACCGTGGTACAGGTTGTTGGTGCCCTGGAAGAGAGAGGGGCATTAGATTACACCGTTATCGTTGCCGCTAACGCCAGTGACCCCGCCACCCTGCAATATCTGGCACCCTATACCGGAGCGTCTATTGCCGAATACTTTATGTATAAGGGCAAAGCAACTCTGGTTATCTACGATGACCTGTCCAAGCAAGCTCAAGCCTATCGCCAGATGTCCCTGCTGCTGCGTCGCCCACCGGGTCGGGAAGCCTATCCTGGGGATGTATTCTATCTCCACTCCCGCTTGTTAGAACGGGCAGCCAAGCTGAATGATGAATTGGGTGGGGGTAGTATGACCGCGCTGCCAATTATTGAAACCCAAGCCGGTGACGTATCCGCCTATATTCCCACCAACGTGATTTCGATCACTGACGGTCAGATCTTCCTATCGGCTGACTTATTTAACTCCGGTCTACGCCCTGCGATTAACCCTGGGATTTCTGTATCACGGGTGGGTTCTGCCGCTCAAACCAAAGCCATTAAAAAAGTGGCAGGTAAACTCAAACTAGATTTGGCACAGTTTGATGACCTGCAAGCCTTCGCCCAGTTTGCCTCAGATTTAGACAAAGCCACCCAAGACCAATTGTCACGGGGGGTACGGTTACGGGAACTGCTCAAGCAAGCCCAATACTCTCCCTTAGCGGTGTACGAGCAAGTCGCCCTCGTCTATGCGGGTATCAATGGCTACTTAGATGACATTGAGGTGGAGAAAGTTACTGCGTTTACCAAGGGGCTGCGGGACTACTTAAAGACCAGCAAACCACAGTTTGGTGAGATTATCAAGGATAAGAAAGCCATCACCGAAGAGGCAGAAAACCTGCTTAAGGAAGCTTTGGCTGAGTACAAGCAGACATTCTTAGTCTCTGCGTAATGGGTTCATGGTTCATGGTTCATCGGTAAAAAGCCATGAACCATGGACAATCAATAATTAACGATGAACAGACTATGCCTAATTTAAAAGCGATTCGCGATCGCATAAAATCCGTCAAAAATACTCAGAAAATTACCGAAGCGATGCGTCTGGTGGCAGCGGCGAAGGTGCGTCGCGCCCAAGAACAGGTGACATCGACTCGTCCCTTTGCCGATCGCTTGGCGCAAGTCCTCTACGGTTTGCAGAACCGTCTCCGGTTTGAAGACGCCGACTTACCCTTGCTCAAACAACGGGACGTCAAGTCGGTTGGCTTACTCGTCGTGTCTGGCGATCGCGGTTTGTGTGGCGGTTACAATAATAACGTCATCCGCCGTGCCGAAAACCGCGCCAAGGAACTCCAAAAGGAAGGCATCGACTACAAATATGTCTTAATTGGGCGCAAAGCCATCCAGTATTTTGAGCGCCGGGATCAGCCAATTGACGCCAAATACACCGGCTTAGAACAAATTCCTACGGCACCTGAAGCCTCAATGATTGCCGATGAATTGCTCTCATTGTTCCTATCGGAAACCGTGGATCGGGTTGAACTGGTTTACACCAAATTTGTCTCCTTAATTAGTTCTCGCCCGGTAGTCCAAACCTTATTACCGTTAACCGCCCAAGGATTAGAGGCACAAGATGATGAAATCTTCCGCCTCACCACTCGCGGTGGTGACTTTGAAGTGCAACGGGAAAAAGTGACGACGCAAAACCGTCCCTTACCCCGTGACATGATCTTTGAACAAGATCCAGTACAAATTCTGGATGCCTTACTACCCCTGTATTTGAACAACCAGTTACTGCGGGCATTACAAGAGTCAGCCGCTAGCGAATTAGCCGCACGGATGACGGCGATGAACAACGCCAGTGATAATGCCACTGAATTGATTGGCACGCTCAGCCTGTCTTACAACAAAGCGCGACAAGCCTCCATTACTCAAGAAATCCTAGAAGTTGTTGGCGGCGCCAGCGCTCTTGGTGGTTAGCCGTAGGGGAGGTAGGGGCGCAACGCTTTGCGCCCGCGCCCTGCGCCTATAGTTTAATATTTATGTAGAGACGTAGCCTGCTACGTCTCTACCACTAACATCTCCCCTACCCAATAATTGCCAAAAGCTGATGAAAACATCAACAGAGCAAAATACCTCAACCTTATACCATAAAGATTATCACCTCTGGCTAGAGACAACCATACAACAACTCCGCTCCAGAGAATTTACCCATGTTGATTGGGAAAATTTATTGGATGAATTGGAAAGCATGGGAAAAAATAACAGAAGAGCGGTTAAAAGTCTCTTGACCCGACTTTGGGAACACTTGCTCAAGCTGCGTTACTGGGAATCAGAAAAAGAATACAATAAAAATAAGTGGAAATCCGAAATCACTACATTTCGGCAACAGATTCGAGATGAATTGTCAGATAGTCCCAGTTTAAAACCTTACTTAGTAGAAATTTTCCCTAACACGTATCAGGATGCCAAAAAAGTCATAGCGCGTTTAATGGATAAACCCATACAATTTTTCCCAGAAGCTCCTCCCGCATTGAGTGAAGATGTGTTAAAGGAAGATTGGTTTTTTGAAGACTTGTAGGGGCGCCATTGGTGTAAACTTGAGCGCCCGATTTTGTCACCCCCTTTATTCCTTGGCTGCTATTCCTCACACCCTACACCCCCGGCGAGCACCCATAAAGGGGGTAGTTAACCAGGATTTGGTATCAGTAGGGGCAGGTTTGACTATGATCATTGATCTTATGTTTCCTGACAACAGATGTGAATAAACCCGCCCTGCTCCCAAGAATTAACCCACCCCAAACAAGAATGTAGAGACGTAGCATGCTACGTCTCTACAGGGTGACGGATCTGAATTACCAGCCCTTTTCAGCTTGCTCTAACACATAAGCCGCAACCTTTTCAATTTGGTCAGCATTTAAGCGTCCGCCAAAGCGAGGCATCGCTCCTTTTCCGTTTGTTACCTGGTAGACAATTGCATCCATGGAGTCCATGCCATACTTCTCCAAGGCATCTTTTTTCAGGGTCTTCTGTGCCATAACAATGTTGTTGCCCCCTATATGGCAAGCATTACAGTTAGCACTAAAGATTTGGGCGCCATTTACCTTATCAGCAGCGAGAGCTGGACGGCTGAATGCCAAACCAAACACGGCGACGGCGAGTAAAATGATGGACAGAATTTTCTTCAATGTAGTTCTCCTCTTCTCAAAACAGACAGTAAGTATTATTGCTCAATTATCAATTGCAGCAATGTGGGACAGAATTGACCTAATCCATCAATCCGATGCTATAGGCATGATGCAATAGTGTCTGCCTTTCTACAAATTTTAACAGGACACGCGCCTAATCCAGAGTTTCGTTCCAATTCAAATAGCCGAGACGCCGGTAAGGATGTTCCAGACGGGCGATCTGGGCGATGGGGGAGCAATGTAGAGACGTAGCATGCTACGTCTCTTAGCTGGGGGAGCTGGGGGAGAAAAAATTAAATTAGAGCTTGAACGATGAATCAGCAATCCTAAAAAATGATTAAATTTTCAGGAAATATTAAGTTTGAAAACAATCTGTAAATTTTTCCTTACTATTTGATACAAATCTAAAATATACCCCATTTTTTTTACTATAAATATCCCAAAATGGTGAAGTAAATCACACATTGATGATTGGAAAACGAATAAAATATTCTATAAATCGCGGTGAATCCGTCAAGATGAATATATGTAGTTAAGTAAAGGCAAACCTAAGATGACATCCGAAAAAATTCATCAGCAAGAGAGTTCTTATAATTGTGAAATGAATGGACGGGTGAATGCAGAATTCAGAGACCCTATAGATACTCTAACGAACCTAGGGATTGGACAGAAAAATTTTGTGGCGAGAAAGTTGGAGTGGACGCTCAAAGAATTATCAGATTTGGAATTTGCGTTAGATCGAGCCGCAATCGTGGCGATTACCGATAAGCAAGGTGTGATTCGCTATGTCAATGATAAGTTTTGTGAAATATCGAGATATCGTCGAGAAGAGTTAATTGGCAAAACTCATCGTATTATTAAATCAGGTCATCATCCACCAGCATTTTTCAAAGAATTCTGGACTACGATTGCATCAGGTAAAGTCTGGAAAGGTGAAATCAAGAATAAAGCCAAGGATGGAACCTATTATTGGGTAGATACTACCGTCGTTCCCTTTTTGAATGACAACGGAGAAATCTATCAATATTTAGCAATTCGCTTCGATATTACTGAGCGTAAGCAGGTAGAGGAAGCCTTGAAACAATCGGAACAGAAGGCGCGACAACAGGCACAACAACTTGAGGAAGCGCTGGAGAAGCTTAAACAAACTCAAACTCAACTGATTCAAAGTGAAAAAATGTCCAGTGTGGGTCAACTATTGGCTGGAATTGCTCACGAAATTAATAATCCCGTCAATTTTATTTACGGCAATTTGGTTCATACTCGCGAGTATGTGGAAAGCATTTTGCATGTTTTGCGTCTTTACCAGAAACATTGTCCGGTGGAGATACCTGAAATTGAAGCTGTTATCGAGGAGGACGATATTGAGTTTATTGTTGAAGATTTACCGAAAATGGTGTCTTCTATGCAAATCGGAGCCAACCGCATCCGAGATCTTGTGCTGTCTTTGAGGAACTTCTCACGTCTAGATGAGCAGAAGATGCAGTTGGTTGATATTCATCAAGGGTTAGAAAGTACATTACTGATTTTGCACAATCGCCTCAAAGCCAAAGCTGAACGCCCGGAAATTCAGGTAATTAAAAAGTATGGATATCTGCCGCCTGTTATGTGCTATGGCAGTCAGCTTAATCAAGTGTTTATGAATCTGATTTCTAATGCAATTGACGCCTTAGAAAATCAGCCTGAACCGCGAAAGATTACGCTTTCTACAGCCGTAAAAAGGGGGGAATATTGGCAGAAGCAGGGGATAGGGTTAGGGTGCGATCGCGCTCCTCAGACGCAGTGGGCGGTGATTACCATTGCCGATAATGGACCGGGAATGCCAGAAGCGACTCAGAATCACTTATTCGATCCCTTTTTTACCACCAAACCCACGGGGAAGGGGACAGGGTTAGGGTTATCCATCGCTCATAATATCATCGTGGAAAAGCACCAGGGTCAAATCCGCTGTATTTCCCAGGAGGGAAAGGGAAGCCAGTTTATCGTGGCGATTCCGTTGGCGCAGGAAGGATGAGGGATGAAGGGAGATCCAAGTGCAGGGGGAGATGGGGCATTTGTAGGGGCGAAGCTTATGCGCCCAGATGTCTCGGTTTTATGCCAACACGCATAGCGCATAAGCTTCGCCCAATTCCCATGGGGAAGCAGGGGGAGATGGGGAAGAGGATTACCAATGAACCATGAACCATGAACAAATGACAAATCTGCCAAAATAGAAACAAAGGGTTTAAATGCACAGGCGATGGCGTGGATAATAGGGCAGAAACTACATAATGGTCAATACACCATTGAAAAGACGTTAGGTAAGGCAGGCTTTGGTATTACCTACCTAGCGACAGACGCACAAGGAAACAAACTGGTGATCAAAACGCTGAATGAGGATCGACTCAAACAGCTTACTCCTGTACGTCGGGAAAGTCTCAAATGTAAGTTTGTCGATGAGGCGCGGAGGCTAGAGGGATGTAAGCATCCTCATGTCGTCAAGGTATACAAGACGTTTGTGGAAGGACAGTGCTTCTGTCTGGCGATGGAGTACATTCGGGGAAGGAATCTAGGGAATCTGTCTCAACGAGTGTTACCGGAAAAGGAAGCGTTAAGTTATATTCAGCAGATGGGGGAGGCGCTAATCGCCGCCCATCAGCAGGGATTGCTGCATCGGAATGTAAAACCTGCCAATATTATGGTGCGGGCGAGTCAATATGAGGCGGTACTGATTGATTTTGACCTGGGCGGGAAATTTGAGTATCCTTTAATCTTAGGATGGCAAGATGAATCCTTTGCCCCGATTGAACTTAAGTCGAAGACGCGATCGCACGGAACCTGTACCGATGTCTATTCCCTCGCCGCAACGCTGTATGTCCTCTTAACTGGGAAGCTACCCGCCACCTCTAGCGATCGCCAAAAGGGTAAGGCAGATTTAATTCCCCCAAAACAAATTAATCCTCACATTTCTAAGCGCGTCAATAAAGCGATTCTGGCGGGAATGAAACTCGAACCCGAAGCACGTCCCAAGTCGGTGCTGGATTGGTTAAAATTGTTGGGGCTACAGAAAGGTGGTGTGATCTCTGGATTAGCTAAACCACCTCGTTGGGCGATGGTTGTCGGGATTTTAGGGGTAGTTGGTATAGCCGCTGGCGTGGTATCTGCCAGTATTGAAGGAATGGGATTTTGGGAAAAGTTTATTCCTGAATCATCTCCAGATGTTAACCCCTCCGTCTCATCTCCCTTATATTTAAAATCACCAGAAACCGAAGAATAACTCTGCGATCGCGCGATCGCTCCTATGACCCCCTCTCCTTCTGAGTGGCATCAGAAGAGAGTTTATCATTAGTAAATTTGTGATGAGGTAAAGTTATGTTTGTTAAAGGGATTAAAAGAGGAAAAACCATTGAGTTATTAGAGGATGTGGATTTTCCAGATAACCAAGAGGTTTTAGTAGAAATTAAAGAGGTTAAGGGTTTTTGGTCAGCTTTACAGGATTTTAGACAAAGGGTAGATTTAGAAAGTATTGATGATGATACGTTTGAAAATTTACGGGATAAGTCACCGGGACGAGAGGTGAATTTGTGAGCCTAAAATATTTATTAGATACAAATGTTCTCTCTGAGGCTAAACGACCCCGACCCAATCATAATGTAATGCAAAAGCTAAAGTTATATCAACGGGAAATAGCAACAGCTACTGTGGTTATCCATGAGTTAATATATGGGTGTTTTCGACTTCCTGTGTCTCAAAAACGACAAGATTTAGAAGATTATATAAATAATGTTATTTTAGCAAGACTACCTTTATTTGATTATGACTTAAAAGCGACACAATATCACGCACAGGAAAGACCGAGGTTATCTAAGGTAGGTAAAACCCCTGCTTTTGGTGATGGTCAAATAGCATCTATTGCGTTGACTAACGATTTGGTTTTAGTGACAAATAATGTTTCGGATTTTCAAGATTTTGATGGTCTGGAAGTAGAAAACTGGTTTGATTCTTGGTAAAAGGGATAATAGGACACGGCAATCATTACCCCTACCACAGCTGAGGGATAATTGATTCGGTAGGGGTACGATAGTATCGTACCCTGATCTAGCTTTAGTGCAATCCAATCTAAAACTCAAACAGATAGGAACAATTTATACCAAATCCGGGTTAGCTACCTCCGTTATAAACCAGTCCGCGCAGGCGGACTTTGTTTGTGTAGCAGCGATTTCAATCGCCTCCTCTTGCTTCAAGTTAAGGGAATTTCTAAGATAAACTCAGTTCCTTGACAAGGTTCAGAAAAACATTGAATATTACCTTTGTGTTTTTCCACGATAATCTGGTGGCTAATTGCTAACCCCAAACCTGTACCACTTCCTACAGGTTTAGTCGTAAAAAATGGGTCAAATATTTTTTCTTGTATTTCCTCACTCATGCCGATTCCATTATCAGAAATCCGAATCACAATAAACTCAAAGGAGAAACCAAGAGAATCTAAACAGTCATCATCTGCTTCTCCTTTACCCATTTCTTCCTTCCCGTCTACCTTCGTCTTACTTTGCCTGAGTTCAGTGCTAATTTTAATCGTGGGAACCAATCTTAATTCTAAATTGTGGAATTTGCTATCGGTTTGCAACGCATCAATCGCATTTTCAATCACCATCATAATGACTTGATTTAACTGATTGGCGTAACAGGTACCGGGAAGGTTCAAAAGACTCAATCCGCTAGGGTTCTGATTTATGGGTGGTGGGCATTGCCCACCCTACTGGATCACCGATTTGATGGGCGCACGCCATGCGCCCCTACATTGGGATTGGTTGGGTTGAGCGAAGTCGAAACCCAACGGAATTTAGGGCTGAAGTTCCCTCACTACAAGCCGATTAAGGTTAATAGCTTCTCCAACTCGAACCGATTCGTCAACTCAGCCAAGGCGTTGGCAAGTGACTGGTGAGGGGTGCGAATTTGCTCAATCAAACTCAGCATCAAATCAATATCACCCAACATTGTCGCTTGATGAAACGCTTGTAACCATTCGGCGGGTAAGACAGCTAGAGAGTCTGGGGTTAAGGAATAGGCTGGGGTTGGGCTGGGTGGGGTTGATGCTGTTGTCTGTTCATAAATATAGTTCACACCCAGATGATGGTGAATCGCGTCAAAAATCTCTCTATCGCGGAAGGGTTTGCGGATAAATCCATCACACCCCATGGAGAGAATAACTGCTTTCTCGGAGTCGAGGGTGCTAGCGGTGACGGCAATAATCACCGTGGCTTGCCCTTGAGTTGTGGCTTTGATCCGTTGTGTGGCTTCATAGCCATCCATAATCGGCATCCGCATATCCATAAAGATTAGATGCGGTTGCCAATTCTGCCAAATCGCGATCGCGTCTTTGCCATTTGTCGCTTCTTTCAGGAGAAATCCCAGGGGATTGAGGAGTTGTATCAGCAGTTGGCGGTTATCCACGCGATCGTCAACAATTAGAATTCGATCACAGGGTTGGTTAGGTTCTAAAGCAATAATACGCTGTTGAGGGTGTTGGCTGGGAACTTGGCTGGCGTCTGCTAATTTAACCCTAATCTCAAACCTAAAAACAGTACCCTGTTCCACTTGAGACGCCACCGTCATATCACCGCCCATGAGTCGGGCAAATTCACGGCTAATCGATAACCCTAATCCTGTTCCTTCCTGATGCTGTTTCCCGGTTTGGCTTTGAATAAACGCATCAAAAATAGTCTCTAATTCTGCCGCCGCCATTCCCGCGCCTGTATCTTCAATTTCAAACTGGAGGGTGATCTCATCAGGTTGATTAGCGGTAGGAGTTTCCCCGACATCGATACCTCGTGCGACTCTCACCGATATCCCGCCTTCCTGGGTAAATTTAAAGGCATTCGAGAGTAAATTAATCAACACCTGGCGCAGTTTTCCCGCATCGGTTTGTACATATTGAGGCACTTGATCGGAGTAATCAAACAGCAACTGTAATCCCTTGTCCCTTGCCTTAATTTGGAACAGGGTTTCTACATCGTGCAATAAGGCATACAGGTCAAAAACGGTCTGATTGAGGGTGATCCGCCCTGCTTCAATTTTGGATAAATCTAACACCTGATTAATCAGCGTGAGTAGATGTTCGCTACTGCGATAAATAATCTGAAGATTCTCTTGATAGTCAGCCGGAAACGTACTGCTGCGCTGCATCAATTGAGTAAACCCCATAATCGCGTTCAAGGGGGTTCGCAATTCGTGACTCATATTCGCCAGGAATGTACTTTTCGCCCGGTTCGCTGTTTCAGCCGCGTCTTTGGCTTCTGTTAACGCCAATTCGATTTGTTTGCGATCGGTAATATCTTCAGCAATCCCGACAAAGCGGTAAGTATTTTGATGAGGAACCGGAAATGAACGGGCGGTGATAATGCCCACACCTGTCGCGATCATGAGAGTAATAAGACCAAGGATAATTGTGGTGCGAGTATTGGCATTAATTTGTGCCATAAAGTCTGACTCTGGCACAACAGTGACAATCAACAAATCCAAGCCATAGTTATCTTGATAGGGCTTGCTCAATATCAGTTAGATCTAAATCTCCTTGTTCAACCGCTAATCGATTCAGGGTAACAAATTGACGCGATTGGTCAAAATAACTGTTGACGCGATCGCTAACTCGTTCGGCGGTTTCTTCAAGTAATTGGTTCGCCATCTTTTCAACGGCTTTTTGCCCACTGCGATAGGACAAATATCCCACTAATCCCACCGCCGTGACAATTTGTAAAACGAAGGGAACAATTAGAACAGTTTTCAGAGAAAATGGGCGAATTTTTTTGAGTACAGATCGCATAAGTCGTCGTTGTGTCGAGTATCTTATGGTGTATTACTTTTGTGTAAGACGCTACCCTAAATGGTAAATAGTAGTATTACACTGATCCGCTACACTGATGTGCATTAAAATGGCGTAATTCCCCGTACCTGATTTCCGATTGCCTCAAAGGACAAGTGACAAATGACAAATGACAAAATTCTCAGTTGGCAAGACATCCGCAAACACCTAAAGCACCCCTTGATTTTAGCAACTCCGGTAACCTTACACATCTTCCGCCATGCTCAAAGCACCGTCAATGCCGAAAAGCGAATTGCGGGTTCTCAAGACGTAGACTTAACGCCCCAAGGCGAAGCACAAGCCAAGGTATTAGGAACTCAACTTGATCCAGAGTACAATTTAGCCTTTGCCTCTGGATTAAAACGCGCCTATAAAACGTTAGATATTGCGATAACTAGCGGCAATATTAGTGTGGGCAGTATCCACAAAGATAAGCGACTGAATGAACGGAATTTAGGCGTATTAGAAGGATGCAAACTCCGATTTATTCCCGAATATGCGGCTGGCGATTTAAATTATGCCCCGGAAAATGGCGAAAGTTATGCCCAATTAGCCCAACGAATTTTCTCGTTTTTGATTGATCTGGCTCAAATGACACAAACGAGTGAGGTGAATAAGGTTCTGATTTGTAGTCACATCGGTTCAATCAGGATTCTGGTTGGCATCATCACGGAAAATACCAGTTCGGTGGATGTATTGGGTCAGAGATTTGGTAATACTGAGTTGATAAAATTGGATTGGCATCGTTTAATTGTCCCAGAATTTATAGAAAAAGGTGGAATTTTTCAATAAATGAATAGGTAGGGGCGGGTTTAGGAACAAAATTGGCGGTAAAACCAATAACATTCATACAAAACCCGCCCTGCCCCACCAATAAAATTCGATTAATCTGTAGGGGCGGGTTTAGGGACAAAATTGATGGGGAAACTAATAAATTTTATACAAAACCCGCCCGGCATCACCGAAAACATTCGATTAATGGATGTGATCGCGCCGGGGATTAGATGAGATTGCGTCATTTGGCGCCGGGGATAGGGCGGGTGCAAGTTGTTTTGTTTGAGGTGTTGTCGTATGATTTAATTCCTAAACCCGCCCCTACAGGATTGGGGTGATTGGCGTGCGATCGCGTGGAATATTAGGATAGATTTCGTTATCTGGTGGTGGGGATAGGGCGGGTGCAAGTTGTCTAGTTTGAGGTGTTGTCTCATGATTAAATTCCTAAACCCGCCCCTACAATTACCGTTAACCAGGATTGCAGCAACAACTATTTTAGGTGTTTTCTCTCAACCAATTTTGAAACTTCTGTGTCTCTTCTAAAGCTGGATTGATAGAGAACCAATTCCCGTTGCGATCGCGGTATTCATAGACGAACATGCTACGGAGTAGAGTGGTGTATTCCACGTCTCCTTTCACCGTCTGTTGTTGTACCACCTGAAATAACAATTCCCACTCCTCATCATCAATGGATGAGGTGAGATAATCCCGACTTTCGCGAATCACGCCTTCTAAACAATCCCGCGAGATCGGGGGGTCTATTTGTCGCAAACAGCCAAATAGGAGTCCCAATAAATTTCGCAGATGACCCCCGCTGATTTGACAGAGACGATCTAAGGTTTCAGCATTATCAAAGACTTCTGGAAGTAAGGCTAATCGTTGTGCTGGAGTATGATGAGGAAATGCTCTCACTAAGACCATTTGTCGCAGCAAATCCATCCCTTCCTTACATTCTGATCCATCCCGTTCGCGCACAGGAACCATGGGTAAAATAGTCGGCGGTAGTCCACCTCCTAATCGATTTTTCAGAATTTCGACATCATTAGAGAAGGTTAACGATAGCGGAATCGTATAAACAACGTGGCAATTCAGTTTCCGTAATTGGTCACCTCGGTCAATAAATAAGTATTCTGGTTGTAAGCGTTCCGAGGGAAGCGGACGATTATCCACCCGATCCAAATTATCGACAATCACTACCAGTCCCGCTTTTCCCCGTCGCCGCAGTTCAGTATTTGCCCGTCCTAAAAGTTCGGTGTTAATCGACTCTAAAATACCACTGGTACGGGGTTCTAAATATTCCCGTAAGCGGCGGCGGAGTTTGGGACTTTCTTTGGTTTTGGCGGTAATTTTACCAATGCCAATTGAGAGTTCTGCTTCGGCATTCAATTCAATCGGAGTTTGCAGAAAGTCGGCAATTTCACTAAAAAGATTGGCAAAATAACCGGGGTGAAGTTTAATTTTAATTGCTTCTAAACTCTCACTGACTCGACCAGCAACACTGAGGAGAATATCAGTAATATCGACATCCGCCATATCTAAGTCTTGGGATGACTCAAAGTAAACCACATAGTATCCCTGATCTTCTAACTCAGCTTTGAGTCGCAGTAATTCAGTAGATTTCCCACAGCCAATATGACCCGTAAAAAGTTGACAGGTGGGTTCATCTGGTGAAATTAGGGCAATTGTGCGTAGCAGTGACTGAATAATTCGGTTCCCTCTGACGGGGGAAAAATCAATATAATAGTTCTGATCTTCCACTTCCCCCACGGTTAAGGGTTTGCTTGGATTGCACGCTTTATAAAATCTCGGTAGATCTAGTCCCATAAGTCCTCATCATCCTTATTCTATTGTCGTTGAAAGACATAGCATCTCGCCACGCGATCGCACCTGTCTCATTATCCTCGTTATTCTCATCTTCGTTATCTTCGTCGTCACAATAGCCCGCCCACCGACAGGTTTTCGGTTTCTCTTTCCTAGCTGTAAGGAAAAATGAGGGAGACTCTCTTGTGGCGAATGTAACTTGAGATGTTCTCTGGCTAAGTCTGGAAAATACGAATGCTTGAGTCGCTGTGTTTCCAGGATAAGCTAAACTGTGAGCTGCCTCAAGGAGTAAAATAGGGAAGATCAGACTGACACTCAATCGTCGTTTATTCATTTTTTTCCTACAACTTGCTCGCGTCGGTGTGAAGATTGCGATCACTCTTCCATCGGTTTTCTATGCAATATTCTGGACGCCTTAGCCGAAATCAGGATATTATATTGGTTTGGTCAAGAGATTCCCCACCCGTTCAGTGTCACACCAGGGATTTTCCGGGAACTGGGAACAATCGGTTAAGAAATTTAACAAAACTCGCGATCGCGCATACAATCCAAGACCTATTGAGGTTGATAAATTTTAGGTATTTTGTGGCAACCAAGTCAAGGTTTGTTTCAAAAATGATTTTAGAGCCAGTAAATTATGGATAATGATTTAGTTCTTTTTTTGGTAGGTGTTAGCTGTCTTATCCTCTATTTGGTTTTCTCAGCGCTAACTGAAATGGGGACAAAGCTTCCCTGGAAAAAATAGGAATTGTACTAGATTATGTCACGCTGCGAACTAAAATAACTGTACTCTTAACCCGTCGCGCGATCGCTTCGGGAATATTCCCCTGAATCACCTGCTGTAACAGCCCTTCCCGACTTGCCCCTAAAACCACAACATCACAGAATTGGTCATTGGCTAAATGAACCACAGCATCAGATACCTCACTGGCGCGAATGGGAATCTGGCGAATCCGACCATTCATTTGCCCCTTTAAAAAGTTGCTGGCTTTTTCTAGGGCTGTTGTATCGGTTAGGGTATCTTCTGGATCAAAGACTTGGCATAATTGAATGTCTGGGGGCTTACCACTTAAGGGAACTAACGCCGGAATAAACTCCAAGGCGCGTTGAGAATTGGGACCCCCGGCGATGGTAATCAACCAACGCTCAAAGAAGGGAGGGATATAAGGCGGATGCATCATCTCACCGAATTTCACCACCATCACATCACAGGGCGCCTGTCGAATCACCCCATCCACCACCCCGCCAAAAATGCGCCCAGGGGTTGAGGTTGAGCCTTTCCACCCCATCAGAATCAGATTAATATGTCGTTCTTTAATGGTTTCTAGCATCGCTTGAGTAATATCCTGACTCACCCGTATTTGAGTGTGAACAGGTATATTCCAATCTCGTCCCCACTTTTCGGCTTGACGTAATAACCGACGAATTTTTGCTGTTTTTACTGGAGTTTCTGCTGGAGAATTGCTGCGGGAGACGATTATAACTTGTAAGCATTCCAATTCATAATCGCGATCGCGGGCAATGGCGGCGGCGAGTCTGACTAAAATCGGCGCAGTTTGGGGATTGGCGATGGGAACTAATAACCGTCCTCGTCCAGTTTCTGGGGCGCGGGTTTGATAAACCACATAAGAGGGTGTCAATTGTGAGCCGGGTTGAGTTGTCTTACGATCTAGCTGATCCAATTCCGCCCGAATAATATCGCTGCGGGTAATAATTCCTAATAACTTACGCCCTTCAGTTACTGGGAGACGACTGAGGTGGTAACGGTTGAGCAAATACAGCACATCCACTAAACTCGCCGTCGGCTTAACCGTGATCGGGTGTGGCGTCATAATATCCGTTAAGGGTGTGGTTCCGGGAAAAGCACAGCGGGGGGGATTACCTTGCATTTTTGTCGCGTTTGTGATATCTGATTGGCTAATAATCCCCACCAGTGTCCCCTCATCTACCACAGGAAACCCTTGGTGCGTCGAGCAAGACACCGTCTGTAAAGCGTCATCAAGGCTCATTTGCAGCGATAAGGTTTCCACCCGCCGTTGCATCAAATCCGCTGCGGTTAACCCAGTCAATGAACCCTTGTCTACTTTTTGAGTCGGTGAGATATACCCCCTCCATTCCAACAGACGCTGATAAAGCGAACCTTTGGAGAGTTGATCGGCAATCAGGTAAGACACCACACAGGTGATCATTAACGGTAAAACCAGATTGAAATCCGTCGTAATCTCGAATATGATCACGATCGCGGTTATGGGAACTTTGGATACCGCACTAAAAAATGCCCCCATCCCGACCAAAGCGTAAGTCGTCGGCGATCCAAAACCAAAAAAAGACAACTTAGCGAAGCCCACCAGATAACCCAAGGCAGAACCCAAAACCAGTGAGGGGTGAAATAAACCCCCAGGAGCGCCCGATCCGTAAGAAATGAGAGTGAGAAAAAAGTAGATTACCAAGGCGAGGCTAGTGAATTGCCAACTTTCTGCGCCTGTAATTAACAACTCTCGCAACCCACGATTATTGCGAAAATCCGGTGGTAACAGAGAAACCACACAACCACAGATTAATCCAGCTAGCCCCATTTTCACCGCCAAAGAGACATGAAAGCGGCGCTGTAACGTCAACGAAAACAGAATCCCGCGATTAAATAATGTTGCCAGTAATCCCGCTAAAAGACCCAGCAGCAAATAAAAAGGAATTTCCAGGGCGGAAAAACTATTGCTCGTCTGACTCAGTTCCAGGTTCAGTTCGAGACTACGACCCCCTAAAATCCGGGAAATCACCGCACCGATGAATGAGGCTAAAATCGCCGTTCCTAGAGTTAACCCAGAAAAATCATGGAGTAATTCCTCAACCACAAACAAAATACCCGCGATTGGGGTATTAAACCCCGCCGCTAAACCCGCCGCTGACCCCGCCGCAATGATCTGGCGTCGATGACTTGGGGATGTGGGGAACCAACGGCTAAACTGAGCCGCTAACGCTGCGCCAATATGCACAGTGGGTCCTTGGCGTCCTAGGGTTAGTCCTCCCGCGATCGCGAAAATACTACTGACGAGTTTAACCAGCGCTACACGCAAATCTAGAGCGATGGGATACCCTCCAAGTGCGGCTTTAATCTGAGGAATACCGCTCCCTGAAGCATCGGGTGCTAAGAACTCGACTAGGAATCCAGACAGCGCTCCCAATACCAGTCCGAAGGCGGGTAAAACTAAAAAGGGCGGAAATTGTTCAGAAAAATGAATGCGCCATGAACCCAACCAGCCAATGCTGTGTTGGAGTAACACGGCGGATAGCGCAGAAACCACCCCAATTAAACAGGCTTCTGCGATCGCCAAACGTCGCTTGGGTAGTAACCATTGACGTATGGGATTGATCATTGGTCATTTGTCATTTGTTAGGGAACGGGGAACAGGGAACGGGGAACAGGGAACAGGGAACAGGGAACAGGGAACAGGGAACAGGGAACAGGGAACAGGGAACAGGGAACAGGGAACAGGGAACAGGGAACACACAACAGGGATTTCTAAGTAAGCTGGTAAGAGGTAATGGCGCATAGTCTCTCTCCTCACCCCCGGCTCCCCCCGCTCCCCCTGCTCCCCCTGCCCCCAGACGCGCCATGGCGCGTCTCTACATGCTCCCCTACCGGGCAAAATCCGAATAGAGGTTTGCTCGGAAGCGGTGACTGAGAGTCCTTCTAAAATTAAGGATGGGGTATAACATGGACCATTCCAATCCGCATCTTCACCGAGGGCAATAATCTGCTTAAGGGCGGTATAGACGTTACCCGCGACCATAG
>NZ_JAVJZI010000210.1:0-5494 GCF_040223135.1 Coleofasciculus sp. G3-WIS-01 | reverse complement strand
TTTGTGCCTGGCTCACGACGCTTTAAGCCTCGACTAATTACGCTTTGAGCCTCGCCCATGACGCTTTGAGCCTCGCCACCATCCCCCCTAGCCCCCATCCCCCCTAGCCCCCATCCCCCCTAGCCCCCCTTTGAAAGGGGGGAAAAGAGGGGGGAAAAGAGGGGGGAAAAGAGGGGGGAAAAGAGGGGGGAAAAGAGGGGGGGAAAAGAGTGCGATCGCAGATTTTGTCGGGTGCGTTAATGAAATGTAACCCACCATGTATAGCTTGATTGAATCTATGTCTGTCGTCCTGAGTCGGGGGCGAGGCTCAAAGCGTCATGGGCGAGGCTCAAAGCGTCATTAGTCGAGGCTTAAAGCGTCGTGAGCGAGGCTCAAAGCGTCATTAGTCGAGGCTCAAAGCGTCATTAGTCGAGGCTTTAAGCGTCATGGGCGAGGCTTTAAGCGTCATGGATACTGCTGGTCATTAACTGACGGGTCTGACCCATCCCCAAACCCCTCCCCTTTTCCCCGGAACCGGATTAGCCGTAAGTGGGATATCCTCCCAAGTCGATTCCCAACCCATCCAAACCTTTATCCAAAATCAAACCAACTCCGATACACCGATTTGTCCAGGGGCGGGTGTAGTGAAATGTACTACCTACAATGGTTTGAACGTCTTGATTCATCTGATTATTGCCCTTGCGATCGCGCTCCCTGTGCTAACAGACGCGCCATGTAAGAGACGCGCCATGGCGCGTCTCTACATTGCTAACAGACGCGCCATGGCGCTTAAGTTGACACCAATGATGTCGATGCGCCCCGACGTTCAGATGCGGTATATCCTGAGATATTGCACCATTCTAGGGCTTCACCGCCTCTTGCCAAAACTTATCCTGAAGCCGATTAACTTCCGGTGGAGTAAGCTGATTGAGTAAAGTATCACTCAGGGTTTTAACCACGCATCCCTCGGAGGTGCGATCGCGTGCTAAACCAGAAACAATCAACTAATCACCAATCTATGAATTCAGTGTGGCAACAGCTTACTCTATCAAACTTACGTTTCTATCAGTGGCGCGGCGCTAGCTATTTATATCGCGTCGTGGGATTGCTGCAAGCTTGGCGGCGGGGGAGTTGGCTGCTTCAGTGGGCTCAACCCTTGGGCGCGTTGCTTGTGGCGATTGTTTTTGCCGTTGCGCCCTTTGTCTCTACTGCACTCATTGGCGTGTTGTTAATTGCTTGTGCAGGATTTTGGCTACTGCTGACACTCTCGGATGAGAGAGAACGCCCCCTGGTGACACCGATTCATCTGTTGGTGTTACTGTATTGGTCTATTGCCACCGTTGCTACAGCCATGTCCCCGGTGAAAGTTGCCGCCCGTCAGGGATTGGTGAAACTGACGCTATACTTATTACTCTTTGCGCTAATGGCACGGGTACTGCGATCACCCCGTCTGCGTTCTTGGGTAATCGGGGTTTTCCTGCATATCTCCTTAATTGTCAGTGTTTACGGGATGCGACAGTGGTTTTTTGGCGCAGAAGCGTTGGCAACTTGGACTGATCCTACTTCGGATTCTGCGGGTTTGACGCGGGTTTATAGCTATTTGGGAAATCCGAATCTATTAGCGGGTTATCTGATTCCGGCTGTGGCGTTGAGTTTAGCGGCGGTGTTTGCTTGGGCTAGATGGCTACCGAAGGCGTTGGCTCTCACCATGTTTGTGGTGAATTCCGCTTGTCTGGTTCTCACCTTTAGTCGCGGCGGCTGGATTGGTTTTGTCGCTTGTCTGTTTGTCTTTTCCGTCCTTGTCGTGTATTGGTATAGTATTCAGTTACCGGAACAATGGCGTCCTTGGGCAATGCCTGTGATGTTGGGCAGTTGTGCGGCGGTAATTATTCTGGCGGTGCGATTTGTGGAACCGGTGCGAGTTCGGGTGGCGAGTATTTTTGCAGGGCGGGAAGATAGTAGTAATAACTTCCGGATGAATGTATGGGCGGCGGTGATTGATATGATTCGCGATCGCCCAATTATTGGTATTGGTCCGGGAAATGATGCATTTAATAAGATCTATCCTCTGTTCCAACGTCCTAAATATACCGCGTTGAGTGCCTATTCTATCTTTTTGGAAGTGGCAGTTGAAACGGGTTTTATTGGCTTATCTTGCTTTCTCTGGCTACTCGTGGTGACTGTGAATCGTGGAATACAACTGATCAACCGACTCCGCACCCTGGGGAATCCTCAAGGCTTTTGGTTAATCGCCGCGATCGCAACCATGGCGGGTATGCTGTCTCATGGTTTAGTAGACACGGTTTGGTATCGTCCCCAAGTGAGTACATTATGGTGGTTGATGGTGGCGATTATTGCCAGTTATTATCTGCCTCCCCAGGATACCTCAACGGCTGTAGGCGATAGCTAGGTGTTGACAATAAGAGGGCGCGATCGCGTCCTCTTGTAAAATACCAATAGGTAATCATCCCAACTTATTTCGGAGCTACCTAAACCCATGACAACGCTCAATGCGAAAAACTTAACCTTAGATGAAGTTCACCAGCTTTTTCATTTTCACAAACAGTACAATACCTCATTTGAATCCTTATTATCCCTCGAACCGATCACCGAATTTGAACAGCAGCAAGTAGAGCAAACTCGCTCTGAATTTGATAATCATCTCACCTCAGCCGCCGCTTCAGAAGGTCAAGTTAAATTAGTTGCGGTTAGTCCTCTCTTACGATTAGCAGGGTTCTATCGCTATCCTTTACAAATCGCTGTTGAAGAGGGGATTTCTCGGATTACTATTACGGCTGAAGACACGACAATTACCGGGCGATTTGATATCCTGGCAATAAATAAAGCCCGACAGCCCAGAGATAATGTACCATTTTGGGTCTTAGTTATAGAATCGAAAAATAGCGCCGTTTCCCCATCAACAGGCTTACCCCAATTGCTGACTTATGCTTATAAAAGCTTAGAGTATCAAGAGTCAGTCTGGGGTTTAGTCACGAACGGAGAACTGTATCGGTTTGTCTATATCCAGAGGGGTAATCCGCCGATATATCAGTTGCTGCCATTTCTGAGTTTAACGGATTCTGAATCGTCTATGCAGTTATTTCAAGTTCTTAAGGCTATCTGTCAGCTACAACAGACTGACTCTGAAGGTTAGCAGACACACAGATGAGTGCAACTCTATATTGATAAACGTTAGTCTAAAAAAATATCAATTCTTTCAAGTGTAATCTCTATGATCGAAGTGGATCGTCTGAGCAAAATCTATGGTGTCACTCCAGCTATCCAGGATGTCAGCTTTAAGGTAGAACCGGGGGAAATCCTAGGCTTTCTCGGACCCAATGGTGCTGGTAAAACTACCACTATGCGGATTTTAGCAGGGTATTTACCCGCCACCAGTGGTACTGCCCGGATTGCTGGGTATGATGTCCATGAAAATTCTCTCGCTGTGCGTCAACGGATTGGCTATTTACCGGAAACGCCTCCCCTCTACCCAGAAATGACGGTTGAGGGATTTTTGTACTTTGTGGCTCGTCTTAAAGGCGTATCCGCAGGCGATCGCACGAAGCGGGTGAAGATGGCGATCGAACGCTGTAACCTAGTTGAGAAAAGCAAAGTCCTGATCCGGAAACTCTCCAAAGGATTTCGTCAACGAGTTGGAATTGCTCAAGCGATCGTTCATGATCCGCCAGCGATTATTTTAGATGAACCCACCGTCGGACTCGATCCTCGGCAAATTATTGATGTCCGCAACTTGATCAAAAGCCTTGCAGGTGAACATACGATTATCCTTTCTACTCATATTCTGCCAGAGGTGAGTATGACCTGTAGTCGCGTCGCGATTATCAACCGAGGTAAAATTGTCGCCACCAATAGCCCAGAAAACTTGATGGCGCAATTGACTGGAGGGGCTGGCTATGAGTTAGAAGTGGATGGGGATGCGACTCAACTGCAAAAGCTTTTACAAGTTTTACCCGGAGTCTGTTTAGTCGAAATTGTCCCCACTCAACATTTACCCCCTAATCGCGCCTTAATTCGGATTGTGACAACACCCGGTACTGATCCGGGACGGGATATTGCCGCTGTAACCGTGGGCGCTGGGATCGGATTGCGTGAAATGCGCCGCACTCGCGCTACCCTGGAAGATGTCTTTTTAGAACTGACTACCCAAGAACGGAGGGTTGAGAACCGGGAAATAGAGATAGGGAACAATTTAACTGAATCTCCTATCTCTGATTCCCAATCCCAAGTCCCTGAATCCCAATCCTCTGAATTCCAAGTCCCTGAATCCCAAGCCCCTGAAGTAAAAGTTACTGAATTCCAAACCCCTGAAGCAAAAATTACTGAAGTAAAAGTTACTCAATCCCAAGCCCCTGAATCAAAAGTTACTGAATCAGACGTTTCCCAATCTGGAGAAGACACCTAATGCGTATAATATTTGGCAATATCGTGGCAATTTTTCGCAAGGAATTGCAGGGCTATTTTGCCTCGCCCTTAGCTTACGTGGTGGCTGGGTTTTTCTGGCTGTTGTCGGGGTTCTTTTTTGTGTGGATTCTATTAAGTCCCGATGGGATCATTCAGCAAATCGCCCAACGTGACCAACTGGGAATGCCCACACCACCTGTAGATGTGGCTTATGAGTTTTTAAACATGTTTTTGAGTGTCATGGGTTCTCTAATTTTATTCGTTTTACCCATTCTATCGATGGGACTCTATTCAGAGGAACGGAAGCGGGGAACGTTAGAACTGCTGGCAACTTCGCCAGTGACGAATTGGGCGGTAGCCGTGGGAAAATTATTAGGCGTGCTAACCTTTTTTACGATTATGGTGCTACCGTTACTCCTATATGAAGTAATCGCCTTGAATGCAGCTAATCCACCCATTCAACCCTGGGTTCCGTTATTAGCCCATGCTGGATTAATTTTACTCGCCGCATCAGTGCTTTCCCTGGGAATGTTCATTTCATCCTTAACCGATAGTTCAATTTTGGCAGCTTTTCTCACGTTCGTTTTGATATTATTTCTCTGGATAATTGATTTAATTGCCAATACTATCGGTGGTGCTTTCGGAGACGCATTAGGTTATTTATCGTTGATGAAAAATTATACCAATCTAGTTCGGGGTGTTCTCGATACCAGTAGTCTTATTTTATTTGCCAGCTATATCTTTCTCGGCATATTTCTCACGGCTCAGTCTATTGAAGCCTTCCGCTTCCAGCGGTCTTAATTCCTTCGTCATTTGTCATTCGTCATAAATTGTGTAGGGGGCATGTAGGGGCATGTAGGGGCATGTAGGGGCATGTAGGGGCATGTAGGGGCATGTAGGGGCATGTAGGGGCGAAGCATTCGTGCCAAAATATTAGTTCTGAGAGGATAAACCTTATCCACGAATGCTTCGCCCAGCCCCCTTATCCACGGTGCCAAAATATTAGTTCTGAGAGGATAAACCTTATCCACGAATGCTTCGCCCAGCCCCCTTATCCACGAATGCTTCGCCCAGCCCCCAATTAAATTGTCAA
>NZ_JAVJZI010000205.1:0-9726 GCF_040223135.1 Coleofasciculus sp. G3-WIS-01 | reverse complement strand
GACCGATAACATTGGCGAAGCTAACTTTACCCGAAAGGAGATTGAGGCAACCATACCTCACAGGAGGGGCAACCATACCCCTCCACCCCGAAAGGGGTATGCTTCTTAAACCGCTACCGCGCGTTCCTCCCCGGTCTGAAGACACGGGGTTTCCCACAACGGAGGAGTTCTAATGAATAGCTGCGTCTTGATGGCACAAATCATTCAAGATCCAGAACTGCGTTACACCTCGGATAATCAAACCCCTATTGCCCAAATGCTGGTGCAGTTTCCCAGTGTGCGCTCCGAAGATCCACCCGCAACGCTCAAAGTGGTTGGTTGGGGCAATTTGGCTCAAGAAATCAAGGAAAACTATGGTGTTGGTGATCTTGTAGTACTGGAAGGGCGTTTGAGTATGAATACAATTGAGCGCCCCGAAGGATTTAAAGAAAAACGGGCTGAATTAACCACCTATCGACTTCATAAAGTGGGTGCCGATACAGAAATGGGGCTACAAACGGCTACCGCGTCCCCAAGGATGCAGGCGACGACAATCCCATCATTACCCAAGAAATCAGAGAATGTTGTTCCCATGCGATCGCGCCCTGCCCCTAATAGCCCTGCACCTGTATCTGCACCGAGAGATCAGGGATATGATTACCCATCGCCAATTGATCAGCCGACTTACCAACCCACAAAAGAGCCAAACGTTCCCTCGGTTCCCGATACTCAGAAAGATTTGGATGATATTCCTTTTTAAGTGCTAGGAATCCCTGTGGGTTTACGCCAGGGAGGATGTTAATTTTGACTGCCCAGGTTGCGGTACTCGTGATCTGGCAAAATTTGGTATAATTGCCGAAACTAATCATTCAGATTAGTTTTAATAATAATGTTGCTTGGTTTGTCAGACAGGAGAGATTGTGTTTCAAGTTCTCTACCCCCTAATTCAGGGGATTCAGCCCATTCTTATCCCCCTGTGCTTTTGCCTAGCCTGGGTAATAGTAATCCTGAGCCTAATGACAGTCTGGTTGACGATTAAAGACGGTGTAGCAAATGCCAAGCGTATGCATCAAATCCCTTGCAGTCACTGTCAATTTTTTACCAACGATTATCGTCTCAAATGTACAATTCATCCCTCTGTTGCCAATTCGGAACAAGCGATTAATTGTCGAGACTATTGTCCAACCAATCAAAGCATTACACTGAATTAGCCATGACAACTCGTAAACTGTCGCTGACGCTGAAAAATGACTATTATGTCCACTTCCTCACTCAAGCCTATTAATTTTCAGCCTCACCAAATTGTTTGTTTAGAACACGCAACGCGCCATTTATATGCTGAAGTGATAGAAGTCGTTGAATGGCGGCAGATTTGTTGGTTGCGCCCTTTGATGCTAGCCGTCACCCCAATCGAGAATGAAGACATAACCCAAGTTACACCCCAATCTCTCAGATTGTATGATTTGCGTCAAGGACCTGATATACTTTGGCCCACAAAGTTTTTACGACTTGTTTGGGATACGGAGGTAATTCCTCTATTAGCGCAACTTGAAGACTTGCATCGCCACCCGAAAGATAATTCTGATACTCGCCATCAACTTGCTGATTTTATTGCTGAAGTTTGGCAAACCTATTCCCAGGAGTTTGAATCATCCCTGAAATCCACTCTATAAGGGTCATAAGATTTCCTTAATTCTGGCTTATATTTTGCCTAGAGCATTAGTCAGGACTCAGGATAGGATAAGGCATAAGGCATAAGGCATAAGGCAATGAAAAAATACTTAGTCTTTTCATTAACCCTTTTTTCATTTCCCGTCTCGCTGGTGATGATTAATGTGACTCTCTAAACACTGGGAACTAACCGGATTCTACCCGCATCCATCTCAGCCATTAATAATTCAAGGGCTTCGTAATCGGCATCGGAAATATATCCTAAGCGAGTTAATTCGTAGTTAATTTCATTCTCTATATCAGGAGTTAGTTGCCTGATATAAAGCGCTCTTTCAACCAAATGGCGGATAACGTAGGTGGTTTTCACTCTCTTATTGCACAGAATTCCATACTAGATCAATTCTCTGGGGAATTACTAGCCTAGAACGTGATTCTCATCAATTTATTTTGTGATCTATATCACGGCTATTTAGCAGAAAAGAAGTTATCTAATCTCCTTGATAACTGGGTAGACGCCTTGCCCAAGTAGACGAAAAAGCATCCATTCAGACAGTCTACCGCAGGTAAGCCCTCTCCGGCCAAGAGATTAACGTATTTATATTTATTAAAATGTAATAGGCTCTAAAAAATGATTCGTTTTATTCTCTATCTGAAGGAAGATGTCACAGATAAGCTCCTAACTATAAATGTAAGACAACTGGTGTTAAGGATAAACTTTTCGTGAAGCATAAATTGTGGGCTATTGCTTCCTTGACTAAGTAGTTGGAATTTAGTATATTAGGCTACAAAACCCCATATTTTTTTACGGAACACTAAAAATTAAAGCGAAACAAAGACCCCACACCGAAGAATCTTAACCCACTTCACCCACTGTTAATGAAAAATTGTAGCAACTTGAAGAAGTGACGCGCTATCTTTAGGTGGATTCTCTAGTCAAATGTCTTAATCTACACAAATCACCAGGAGCGAGCTATGGCAATCGCAACTTTAAACTCCAAATTATCAATCGTTAGACCAACGGGTCAGGTAAATGCCTCCAATGCGGTAGAATTTGACCACCAACTGAAATCGGCTATTTTGTCGGATCGCTATTCGACGGTGCTGGTTGACATGGAGCAGGTAGAGTCCCTCGACAGTGCTGGCTTGGGTATATTAGTATCAGCGTTACGTTTAGCGCAACAGCGAAACCAGCGCTTTAGCATTTGCCGTGTGGGGGATTCGGTTCGGATGATTTTTGAGCTGACTCAACTGGATCAAGCCATGGAAATCTTTGACAGCTATGACGCTTTCTTGGCAACCTTGACAAATAAAGCAGAAAACCCCAGCAGGACAATGGCATTCGCTTGATTATTGGGCTATCAGCTAACCCAAAAGTTAGTAGTGTACCCTGATAATTCTGTAAAACAGATGCCCCTGATCTGTTAAAAACTGGAATAATATCATAAAGTAGGTGAATTGTACACTCCCCTGATTCATTCTTTTTGGCTTCCTGGAGACAGTCACAGAACAATAGTCTGACGACCATTAGGCATTATTGCCAGTCTTCTGTAAGATGGATGAGTTGTAAGGTTAACCGTACCTGATCAGAGGGGCAAGGTTGTCATGACGATCTCACCTGAGAAACTACTGACCAAAGACATCATCAAACCAGCCCGCTACCTGGGAAACGAGTTAGGCGCTGTTCATAAACCCTGGGACGCCGCTAAGGTGCGCTGGGTGTTAACTTACCCAGAAATCTATGAAGTGGGTGCATCTAATTTAGGGCATATTATTCTCTACAACATATTAAATGCTCAGCCTCGGCAACTTTGCGATCGCGCTTACTTACCCGCCCCGGATTTAGCCGCGAAATTGCGGGAAAGTCAGACACCCCTGTTTGCTGTCGAAAATCGGCGATCGCTCACAGACTTTGATATCCTGGGATTTAGCCTCAGCTATGAACTTGGGGCGACAAATATCCTGGAAATGCTCTCCTTAGCCCAAATTCCCCTCACTTGGCAAGAACGGGCAAATCATAGCATTACAGAGATCCCCCTAATTTTTGCTGGGGGACAAACCGCGACATCGAACCCAGAACCCTACGCCGACTTTTTAGACTTCGTGGCGCTAGGGGATGGGGAAGACTTACTCCCCGAAATTGGTTTAGTTATCGAACAAGGCAAAGCCGCCGGATTAACTCGCAAAGAATTACTCTTAGACTTAGTGCAGATCCCCGGCGTTTATGTCCCTCAATTCTACGACATGGCAGAGGATGGTTCAGTTCATCCCAATCGTGCTGATGTACCAGCGCGGATTCTGCGGCGAGTCGCCACGCCAATGCCAGAGTATTCCATTGGATTGGTACCCTATATAGAAACTGTTCATGATCGGCTGACGATTGAAGTTCGGCGCGGATGTACCAGAGGATGTCGTTTCTGTCAACCGGGAATGCTAACCCGCCCCGCCAGAGATGTGGAACCGGAACAGGTAGTCGATGCGATCGCAAAGGGAATGCGGGCGACGGGATATAATGAGTTTTCCCTGCTTTCTCTTTCCTGTTCCGATTACCTGTCCCTACCCGCCGTGGGATTGGAAGTAAAGAATCGTCTCAAAAATGAGAATATCTCCCTATCTCTTCCCAGCCAACGGGTTGATCGTTTTGATGAAAACATCGCCAATATTATCGGCGGTACGCGCAAAAGCGGTTTAACCTTTGCCCCAGAAGCCGGAACCCAGCGGATGCGGGATATTGTGAATAAGGGATTGACGAACGAAGAATTGCTGCGGGGTGTAAAGACAGCGTTTGAGCAAGGGTGGGATAAAGTTAAACTCTACTTTATGATTGGCTTGCCCGGTGAAACCGATGCCGATGTGATCGGGATCGCTGAAACGGTGAGGTGGTTGCAGCAAGAATGTCGGGCATCAGGTCGTAAACGTTTCAGCTTTAATATTACTATTTCTAACTTTACACCCAAGCCGCATACGCCGTTTCAGTGGCATTCGGTGTCTACAGCTGAGTTTATCCGCAAGCAAGAGTTATTACGCGATGCTTTTCGCCGGATTAAGGGTGTTAAGGTAAACTACACCGATGTGCGAATTTCGGCAATGGAAGACTTTGTGGGGCGCGGTGACAGGCGTTTAGCGGCGGTGGTGCGTCGGGCGTGGGAATTGGGTGCGGGAATGGATGCGTGGTGGGAAAGTTTAGATAAAGCATTTGCCGCTTGGGAAGGCGCGATCGCAGAATCTGATCTTACCTGGAAATATCGCCAAATCGAAAACGGCGAATGGAATGTGTTTGATGGTGCAAAGCTCTCGCACTCAGACGGGGCGGGTTTAGTTGCATCTGGGTATAAAGCAAAGGATAGTAGTGAAAAGAGCCCCTACACCCTTTCTCCCTTACCCTGGGATCATATTGATACAGGGATTGACAAAAACTGGCTGATTGAAGACTTACAACGCGCCCTAGAAGCGGCGACTGTACCCGATTGTGCCTTTGAGGGCTGTTCTCACTGTGGGATCTGTGGCACCGATTTTGGTCATAATATTGTCTTTGAACCGCCGCAAATTCCCGAATTTACAGGTCACTTTAAGCCAAATCAACACAAAGCACAGCGGTTGCGGGTGTGGTACGGTAAGTTGGGCGAAATGACATTAGTCAGTCATTTGGATTTAGTCAGGTTATTTGACCGTGCTGTGAGACGGGCATCCTTACCGATTACCTTTAGTGGGGGATATCATCCAGGACCGAGGATTATGATAGCTAATGCGTTGTCATTAGGGATGTCTAGTAGTGGTGAGATTGCCGACTTTGAGTTAACCGAGTCGATGGATGTGGCGGAGTTTCAGCAACGGTTAGGGGATCAGCTTCCGCCGGATATCCCGGTTTATCAGGTTGAAGAAGTGGATTTAAAGGTGCCGGCGACAACCCGACTATTAGAGAAAGCGGAGTATCGGCTTGACGTGGTAAGCGAAGCGGGATCAGCGTCGCTGCAACAGTGGCAAGATTGGGTTGAGGCGGTAAACCAGGCTGAGGAGATTTGGCAACAGAAGCGAACCAAGTCTGGGAAAAAGAAGTCGGTTAATTTACGCGATCGCACATTTGAGTTAGAAGTGATAGAAGTTAAAACAGACGCCCCGTCTCAACCTGCCGTGTTACGGTATGTTGGCAGTTGTCGGAATGATGGCACCCTGCTGCGACCTGAAGATATAATTTATATGTTAGAGCAGGTGGTGCAACAGGAATTCCAGTTATTGCACAGTCATCGACAACAGCTCATTTTAGGTGAAGCGATTTAACTTAGGATGAATAGCACTGACTTAACCTGGTTTCGTAGTAGGCACGAAGCGTGCCAGAAGCGCTAAAGCGCTGACTACAAACACATGGAATGAAAAGCTAAATAGGGCTTGCTGAAAAACTCAGAAACCTTGAAAAGTAAAAGTTCTGAGGACACTCAAAGGTTGATCAAGTGTCAGAAATAAGCTGGGATACGATAAAAACGAATGCACTTGTGGAACTGAGACAGTAGCATTGATGGGTTGAAGTCATAGGAAAATCGTTCTCTGTTCAATGACCAATGGCAATTCTGAGAAAATGATACTTAATTTATCATTTTTATCCTTGGATTTCATAGCAATCAATATGAAAATTGATCTAGAACAATATACAGACAATTTTCAATCTGGATGACTATGATACTTACAACAGAACAACAGCTTGCTGCCAAAGTTCGGGCTGACTTCCCGATTTTGCAAGATAAGGTTAACGGTAAACCTCTAGTATACCTAGATAATGCCTCAACCTCCCAAAAACCTTTACAAGTTCTTAAGACTTGGCAGAACTACTATGAGCATACTAACGCCAATGCTCACCGAGGCATTCATACCCTAAGTTCCAAAGCCACCGAAGCCTACGAAAACGCGCGGCAAAAAATTGCCACATTTATTAATGCCACATCTGCCCAAGAAATCATCTATACGCGCAACGCCACAGAAGGAATTAATTTAGTCGCATCCACTTGGGGAGGGAAAAACTTACAGCCTGGGGATGAAATCATTCTCTCGGTGATGGAACACCACAGCAATCTGATCCCATGGCAACAGATTGCCCAACGCACAGGTGCTGTGTTAAAGTTTGTCGAATTGACCGACAGCCAAGAATTTAACGTAGAGCAGTTTAAAACCCTGCTCTCCAATCGAACGAAACTGGTATCAATTGTTCATGTTTCTAACACCTTGGGATGTATTAACCCAATCCAAGACATTACCGCACTGGCGCATCACTATGGCGTTAAAGTATTAATTGATGCTTGTCAAAGTACACCCCACCTAAAACTTGACGTACAAGGGATTGATTGCGACTGGTTAGCGGCATCGGGACACAAAATGTGCGCTCCTACAGGGATTGGTTTCCTGTATGGGAAATTAGACGTACTCAGAGAAATGCCGCCATTTTTAGGGGGAGGTAAGATGATAGCTGAGGTTTTTTTAGATCATGCCACCTATGCCGATATACCCTACCGTTTTGAAGCCGGAACTCCCGCCACTGGCGAAGCGATCGCGCTCGGTGCAGCCGTGGATTACCTCACCGCTATTGGGATGGACAAAATAGAGGCGTATGAACATGAACTGACTGCCTATTTATTTGAGCAATTAAACACGATTCCCAGCCTTGAAATTTATGGTCCTAAACCCAACGCTGACGGGAGTGGTAGAGCCGCTTTAGCCTCATTTACCTGCGGAACGATCAACCCTTATCAGTTAGCTCAAGTGTTGGATAAAAGTGGAATTGCGATTCGGGCGGGACAATATTGTACCCAACCCTTGCACCGGATTTTAGGGGTTCCTTGCACAGCTCGTGTAAGTCCCTATTTCTATAATACCCGCGAGGAAATTGATACATTTATCAGTGCGTTGAAAGAGGCGATTCCCTTGGTGATAGCACTTCAATGTAAACTTTAAATCAGAAGGCAAAAAATACAAATCCATTGTCGGGGCGGGTTTAGGGGCTCAATGGGGTGGCTTAACGATAACTGAACAACAAAACCCGTCCTTGATTCAAAGGCGATCGCGTCAGTTTTCTGGCAAATAGGATGTCACCTATAAACAAATTTATCACATTTGCGATCGCGCCCTACGAACAAAACCTTCACCATTTTATGCAACGTAAACCTCTGCAAAAATTTTTAACTCAACCTAGATCAACAAAATTAACAGCTCACGTTTTATTTTGGTTCAGTTTAAGCATAACCATCACCGCAATTTACAGTAGGTTAGCCCTCAGGGAAGCCTTTAGTCATGCCTATATCGTTCAAGACGACGCCCGCCAACACGTCTTTTGGATGCAAAAGTTCATTGATAGCGAATTATTTCCCGATGACTTAATCGCCGATTACTTCCAATCCGTCGCCCCTGTGGGATATACAACCCTTTACCGAATAGCCGCCGCTTTAGGCATAAATCCCTTTCTCTTCAACAAACTCCTACCACCCATTCTCAGCGCGATCGCGACAGGCTACTGTTTTAGTATATCCCTCCAACTCCTACCCGTACCAGCGGCAGGTTTCATCACCTCGGTACTACTCAATCAAAGTCTTTGGATGAAAGATGACCTAATCTCAGCCACACCCAGAGCCTTTATTTACCCCCTATTCCTCGCCTTCTTATACCACTTACTACGCCAATCTCTACTACCTTGCCTAACCACAATAATCCTATTATCCCTATTCTATCCCCAATACCTACTAATTTGTGCCGCCCTATTCATCCTGCAACCCTTTCCCCCCAAAAACTCACTTATACGAACCTCTGCGCCCCTCTGCGCTTACCTCTGCGCCCCTCTGCGTTTCCCAAAAAAATTCCAACTCCCCCCCCATGCCCTATCAACAATCGGTCTAATCGTAACAGTAATCGCCATTTCCGGCTACGCCCTAATTCCTAGCCAATTCGATCCAGTCATCACCGCCACTCAAGCCAAACAATTACCCGAATTTTCGGCAACCGGGCGCAGTTACTTTTTCAGTAATAACCCCTGGCATTTCTTTTTGCTCAGTCCCAGAAGTGGTATATTAGACGTAGGCTTCGTTAGACCCGCCACTTTAGCCTTAGGCATACTATTACCCATTCTCTACCGACATCCCAACTCATTCCCCCTGGTTAAATCTATTTCCCCTCAGATCCGAATATTAGCTCAAATTTTCTGGGCATCTCTATTCATATTCATCATTGCCCATCTGCTACTATTCAACCTGCATCTTCCCAGTCGTTATACAGAACATAGCTTTCGTATTCTTTTATCCGTATCAGCCGGGATAGTTTTAACAATCGTATTCGATGCGATTTTGAGAACAGATTGCCATCCCGCAAAAATTAAAACTCTCATCCTTAGCCAGGGCAAGTTCAGTGACAGCAGGGCGAATAGAAGCAATAATAGAGAAACCCGCCCCTACTCAAAACTCAGAATTTACCACTACCTAACAATTAGCTTCCTCACAGCAGTATTACTTTTCTATCCCTACTTGGTTGAACCCTTTCCTCTAACCAAATATAAAGACGGTCATTTTCCGGCTTTATATCAATTCTTCCAACAGCAACCGAAAGATAGTTTAATTGCCTCAGTATCAGAAGAGGCGAATAACTTGCCCACCTTTGCCCAACGCTCTATTTTAGTCGGGCGGGAATATGCGATTCCTTATCATTGGGGTTATTATCGTCAATTTCGCCAACGCACAATCGATCTGATTCAAGCCCAGTACAGTCCTGATTTAGAGGAAGTGAAACAGTTTATCCAACTTTATGGAGTAGACTTTTGGCTATTAGACAATACTGCCTTCACACCAGAATATCTAGCCAATCATGATTGGCTGCGAGATTATCAACCTGTCACCTTAGAGGCGCAAAAGAGGCTAAACCAGGGAATCACTCCAGCATTAGCTGGGGTAGTTGAGAATTGTTCAGTATTTCAGATGGAAAAATTTGTCGTGTTAAAAACCACTTGTATAAGTCAATTGTAGGGGCGGGTTTTACTACTATCTTTTCGGTTGCACCCAAATGCGACTAAACCCGCCCTTGCTCAGGAAAGGGCGACTCCCAGACGTGCCA
>NZ_JAVJZI010000202.1:0-25263 GCF_040223135.1 Coleofasciculus sp. G3-WIS-01 | reverse complement strand
TTCCTCTGGCGGCTTTTCGGCATCGGACAAGGTAAAATCCAAGGCTGCTTGATTCACCAGTTTGGGAAGCAAATCTAGACATCTGCCCTGTAACAGGTAGAAACAAAACCAAAAATTAAAAACCGAACTCTCTGCGCTTTGACCCCGCACCGGCCCGCTTTTCTATCCCCCACCCGCCCACGCCCGCGTCTCTACAATCTTCGATGCGGAACCCGGGACTTGAACCCGGAAGTTCTTGCGAACACTAGAACCTGAATCTAGCGCGTCTACCAATTCCGCCAGTTCCGCTTCTTTCCATGCAGTTTACTATTATGCGACTATACTGACGCCTTTGTCAACTAATTTTTTTTTGCGGATTTTCGGCATCGGACAAGGTAAAATTCAAGGCTGGTTGATTCACCAGTTTGGGAAGCAAATCTAGACATTTGCCCTGTTTCAGGTAGAATCAAAACCAAATTTTAAAAAATGCCAAGATTTCACCGATTCTGGAGGATAGACCTATCAACCACTCTCTTAATCTGACAGATACTGTATCTGTACCCAAGGGGAACCCATCCGTTCTAGAGATTTGGGGCAGATCTTCCCTCAAAGGACATGTGACCATTAGTGGCGCGAAGAACTCGGCATTGGCAATTATGGCAGGGGCGCTGCTGTGTCCTCAAGATTGCCGACTGCGTAATGTGCCTTCTCTGGTAGACATAGCGCGGATGGGTCAGGTACTGACGGCTTTGGGTGTTAAACTAAAGCATCATGGGGATATCTTGGATATCGATGCGCGTCACCTGGAACAGTCAAAAGCGCCCTACGAGGTAGTTAATCAGCTTCGAGCCAGTTTCTTTGTGATTGGTTCTCTGCTGGCACGATTGGGCGCGGCTCAAGTTCCTTTGCCGGGTGGCTGTGCCATCGGCGCTAGACCTGTCGATCTCCATGTTAGGGGATTGCAAGCCCTAGGTGCTGAGGTGCAGATTGAGCATGGTATGGTTAATGCCTATGTGAGGGGGAATGGGCGGCAGGGGTTAAAAGGGGCAAAATTTTATCTCGACTATCCCAGTGTGGGAGCAACGGAAACCCTGATGATGGCAGCGACATTGGCTTCAGGGGAAACGATTTTAGAAAATGCTGCCCAAGAACCAGAAGTGGTGGACTTGGCAAATTTTTGTAACGCAATGGGTGCCAAGATTCGGGGGGCGGGTACAAACACGATTATCATTTCTGGTGTTCCCAGTTTACATTCGGTAGACTACTCAATTATTCCCGATCGCATCGAAACGGGTACGTTTTTAGTGGCTGGGGCAATTACCCAGTCAGAACTCACTCTTTCCCCGGTTGTACCGGAACATATTACCGCTGCGATCGCGAAACTCCAAAACATTGGCATGAGAGTGATTCAGGAAGCCCCTGACTGTCTACGGATTGTCCCAACCGGGATAATTCGCGCTACGGATATTGAAACCTTACCCTATCCAGGATTTCCCACGGATATGCAAGCCCCATTCATGGCACTATTAACGCTGAGTGATGGGGATAGTGTGATTACCGAAACCGTGTTTGAAAATCGTCTAGGTCATGTCCCCGAACTCAATCGCATGGGGGCAGATATTCGGATTAAAGGCAATAATGCGATTGTACGTGGTGTGCCTCTGTTATCAGGCGCCCCTGTCGTTGCTACTGACTTACGCGCATCCGCCGCACTGATATTAGCCGCCCTAGCCGCCGATGGTAAAACCACGATTCAGGGACTGCATCATTTAGACAGAGGGTATGAGAAGCTAGAGGCGAAGTTAAAGAAACTTGGCGCACGATTACAACGGGTGTCGGATAACTCACCGCTAAAAGACTCCTCAGCAACCCAAAGTCCAGTTAAAACACTGTGACGCTCAAAAATCTTTGTGGCTGATACCCGTCACTTTAATCCTAGACGTTGACATCCTCCCCACTCTCCTGAGCCTGCGAAGGATCTGGTGAGGGTGGGGATTCCCATCATTACTGACGGGGTTTCCTGGCTCGTCGAGCAACCTTACTCCTTTGGGTTTCCCCACAAGAGCAGGGGGTCATCTCATCCCCAGGCGTAACTTTCCGTCTGCCCGACGGTAGTTGTGCAAGAGCTCGCAACGCTTTCATCAAAATATTGATGGCGGCGTTGGTGTCTCGGTCATTAATATATCCGCAATGTGGGCATTGATGAGTGCGAGTGGACAAGGTTTTCTTGACAAGTTGTCCGCAATTGGAGCAATCCTGAGAAGTGTAATGAGGCGCAACAGCAATCACTGGTACGTCAAATACTTTTCCAAAATACTCCAACCATTGTCTAAACAATGTCCACGATGCATCACTGATTGACTTAGCTAAATGATGGTTCTTCACCATGTTTCGCACTTGTAGGTCTTCAATGGCTACCAAATCGCTAGATTGGATAAGCGCCCTTGCGGTCTTTACCGCAAAGTCTTTACGCCGCCTTGATACCTTGAGATGCACTCTACCCAGTTGCTTTATGGCTTTGAGACGATTCTTTGAACCCTTGGTTCTACGGGAAACACATTTTTGTGCGCGTTTTAAAGCTTTCTGGGCTTTCCTTAAGAACCGAGGGTTCTCTACTTTGTTGCCATCAGAGTCAGTGTAGAAATGGTTTAAACCAACATCTATCCCTACCATCCGATTAGTGGTTTCATGTTTTTCGGTTCGTTCTTGGTTGATGGAGAACTGAACGTAATATCCATCGGCTCGACGTACAACACGCACTCGCTTAATCTGCTCTTTTTGGTAAAAATGCAAATCGCGAGTCCCCCACATCCTAAAAGTTCCAGCTTTAAATCCATCCCTAAATGTAATGGTTAATCGGTCATCCGATAATACCCATCCATCAACTTTGTACTCAACTGAGCCGTGAGTTTGATGTTTTTTGAATTTAGGAAAGCCTTTCTTGCCTGGAACTTGCTTTTTGCAATTATCAAAGAACCGAGCTATGGCACTCCAAGCCCTTTCAGCAGACGCTTGACAAGCTTGAGCCGAGAGCTTTTTGCACCACTCAAATTGTTCTCTGAGTACTCGGCAATATGTATTGAGGTCGTACTTATTGACCCCAATGTTATCCATCCAGTATCTAAGGCAGGCATTACGCACAAAACGAGCAGTACGAATCATCTCGTCTAAGATGGCGTACTGCTCGTGTGTTCCTCGTAATTTTGCCTCGAATACTAGCATGGGCGCTTTAACTCTATGCTTGTTATCTTAGCCTAGGATACAGAGGTTGTAAAAAACAGGTATTCAATATGCCTGTTTTTTACTTGGGGGAGTGAAGACACCCCCACCCTACTCCACTTCGTTGCGTTGAGGATGAGGTTCTATAGCTCCCCCAAATCCCCTCATTCCGATACGAAAAAGAACGTTATCAGCTCACATCACGTCAGGGGTGATCTTTGAGTGAACATGGGGAACGTCACTATCAGGTAACAATATCGGCTAACGCGGGTTTGACCGTGGGATAGCGATAGTTAAAACCGCAGCTAGTCGTCCGCTTAGGCAACACGTTTTGACCTTCTAAAACAACTTTAGCCCCCTCTCCCAGTAATGCTTCTAGGGCAATGCTGGGAACGGGTAACCAAGAGGGACGATTCAGCACATCCCCCAGGGTTTGACAAAATTCCGACATCCGCACGGGGTTGGGTGCTGTAGCATTGAATACCCCTTCCATGTCGTTGCGGGTGAGCGCGTCGATAATCAGGTTCACGAGGTCATCTCGGTGTATCCAAGAGAACCACTGACGCCCACTCCCAATCGGACCCCCAGCAAAGAGTTTAAATGGGGGTAGCATTTTTGCCAGTGCGCCACCATCGCCGAGAACGATGCCAAATCGGAGGATAACCAACCGAACATCGGCATCTTTCACCTTTTGGGCTTCAGCTTCCCAAGCCTGACAGACTTGGGCGAGGAAATCGTCTCCAGGGGGACTGGTTTCAGAGTATGTTGCTGTTTCGCTAGTCCCGTAATAGCCAATAGCCGAGGCATTCACTAATACGCTAGGTTTGGGTTGAGCTTTCGCGATCGCGTCTACAATTTTCCGGGTTCCCAGTTGGCGGCTATTGAGAATCGCCTGCTTACGTTCCGGTGTCCAACGATTCTCACCGATGGGTTCTCCCGCCAAGTTCACCACCCCATCACAACCCGCGATCGCGTCTTGCCAAGCTCCGGATTCGGTGGGAGTATAACCCACAATCTCTAAATTGGGAAACAGCCTAGTCGCTTTGGCTCGGTTTCGGGTTAAAATTAAGGGTTGATGCCCTTTCTCAATCAGACGCTTGACTAAGCGAGAGCCAATAAATCCAGTGGCTCCAGTAATAGCGATTTTCACGATTAACTTACTCTGCTCCCTGTGCTTGTTTTGTATCACCATAAGCCATACCATTGGCTTCGGCATAGCGGTGCATAAAGCGCATGAAACGATCCCAGTGCTCTTGCTGTTCGATGTCAAATTCGCAGTCTACCCGCTTCAAATCATCGCCTTCCGGACCACTGAATATAAATTTCACCGACGATGGCTCAACACTAATTTGCCCTTCTTCATCGATTAAGAGCAAGGCGTTAGCGAATCGCTTGGTATAACTCTGGAATTTTTCTATCGCTTTTAAGGAATCGAAACTCATTAATACTGAACGCACGCCCGAACTCCGATTTCGCCGTAAGCTAACATTACTCAGTTCTTCAGGAAGTCCTTCAAAAAATTGAATCGATGGCGTTTGGGAAGTCATTAGTTAAATGCAAATACTATATCGTTCAGTATACTCCAAACAGATCCCCGATTTTGTCAAGGATACTGCTGGCGACTAGGAAAAACCTCACCTCCCAGCCCCCAGACGTTCCGGTGGAGGAGTCTGTGCAACTCTATATCTTTACATTTTATCCCTACCCCTAGCTATAGGTAGACTCAATTAAATAAACTTAGAGGTGGAGATCGTCATTTGTTATTGGTCATTTATATTTTGGTTTCATCGTTACTCCTGACGTGATGTCAAGTCTTGGACAAAATCTTGATGATATTGATTGGTTAATCCCTGCTGCAATACCTCTAAAACCTTGGCTAAATCTCCAATTAATAATGCGGTTCTATCTAGCCACAATCCCGGAAAAACAACTGAACAAAGTATCCCCTCACTATTGGGTTTAAGTTGAATATAGTCTCCTGCTTTTAACCTAAACCAATCCAATTTACCTTGATCAACTCGCCAGACTAAATACTCTTGGACTCCATTGCGGCGATACACATTGAGTTTTTGGTGCAAATCAATGGAAACACTACTAGCCGCAATTTCTACGATTAATTCAGGCGCACCTTCGATATAATCATCGTCGCTAATCGTTGATTGTCCACCTTGTTCGAGTCTTAATACAGCATCGGGTTGGGGTTCATTATCAGCATCTAGACGCACCGTTGTGTTATCTAGTGTTTCTACTCCTGGTGTAGCGGCTTCGTAGGTTCCTAGCCAGGTTATAATCCGAGAATGGGGTTTGCCATGTTTTTTGGCTCGTACTGGAGATGCCATGTACACTATTCCTTCAATTAACTCCGCTTTTTGCCGATCAGGCATAGCTGAATAGCGATGCTCAAATTCAAAACGGTTGAGTTTGTCGCCGTTTTCTAAGCGGGGAATTGTTACTTGAGGAGAGAGTTTCGTCGATGTCATCGTGACCACTCGCGATCGCGGCTTTTATTCTCGGTTTAAATCCTAGCATTGATAGCTCATCTGTAGCCATAAAACGACCAGCAAGATTAAGCAGGACACAATTGATTGTAGGGGCGACCCGCCTTACACAATTAACACCACCCACCGGTTAATTTTATCGGGTCGCCCGTCGTGCCAATGTGGCATAACCTACAGTATCCTTGCAGAAATCGGGGAGGTAATTCTCCCCCAATGACCAAGAACAAAGGACAAATGACTAAACCGCTTGCGGTTGCACTTGCGGCTGGAATTGGAACAGCGAGTACACCACATTGCGACGGATGTCAATCATCATTTCCAAGAAGGTTTCATATCCTTCTTGCTTATACTCAATCAGTGGGTCTTTCTGCCCATAACCCCGTAACCCAACCGACTCGCGCAAAGCATCCATCGATTGCAAATGCTCCCGCCACAGGGTATCAATCTGCTGCAAGATGAAGAACCGTTCGGCTTGTCGCATCAATCCCGGTTGAATCTGATCGATTTGGGCTTCTTTAATGTCGTAGGCTTTACGGACTTCTTCATGCAAAAAGGTTTTAATCTCCGTAACTGTCATATCATCTAGATGTTCGGGCTGGAGGTCTTGCAGCAAATAGACAAACTCTTGTACCTTTGACACCAAGCTGGCTAAATCCCATTCTTCTGGTGGCAAATCGGGGTTGACATAAGCATCTACAATATCATCCATGGTCTTCTCCGCATACTGGATGACTTGTTCTTTGAGATCTAATCCTTCTAACACCCGACGACGTTCGGCATAAATTGCCCGCCGCTGATTATTCATCACCTCGTCATATTCAAACACCTGTTTCCGGGTGTCATAGTAGAAGGTTTCAACTTTTTTCTGCGCCCCTTCTAAGGAACGAGTCAGCATTCCCGATTCGATGGGCATATCTTCCTCAACCCGGAACATATTCATCATCCCCGCCACGCGATCGCCCCCAAAAATCCGCAGCAAGTTATCTTCTAAACTGAGGAAAAACTTTGTCGAACCTGGGTCACCTTGGCGTCCCGCCCGTCCCCGCAGTTGGTTATCAATCCGGCGAGATTCGTGGCGTTCAGTACCAATCACATGCAATCCGCCGATGCTAATCACCTCATCATGTTCTTTATGAGTAAAGGCTTCGTATTCCTTTCGCACCGCCCGACAAACCTCCCGAAGCTTTTGAATCACCGGGTCTTCCGTCGGGGCATTTTCCGCCGCAACTGCCACTTTTTCTTCAGCTTCTAATTCCGGTAGACTGCGTTCCCCATACTGCTGCACCGCAAACTTCACCGCCTCAATCAGCTTTTGCTCTGTTTCCGGAGACAACTGAGTCGGGAAAATCTGGGGGCTCACCTTCCAAGTTTTCACCTTTTTCCCTGGGGCAAACCCTTGGGCTTGGGAGCGTTTTCCGCTACCGGATGCCATAGCCGCAAAAGAATCTTCTTCTTCAGGGATAACAATCTGCGGCATGAAATATTCTCGCACTTTCAGCCGCGACATGTAGTCAGCGTTACCGCCTAAGATAATATCGGTTCCGCGTCCTGCCATGTTTGTCGCAATTGTCACAGCCCCTTTACGACCCGCTTGGGCGACAATTTCTGATTCCCGTTCCACGTTCTCCGGTCGAGCATTGAGCAGATTATGGGGAACTTCTAATTGGCTTAACAAACGCGAAAGCACTTCTGATTTTTCCACACTGGTTGTACCCACCAATACTGGGCGTCCTTGCTCATGCATGTCCGCACATTCTCGTGCCACCGCTTTCCATTTAGCTTCCTCAGTTTTATACACTACATCCGACATATCCCGCCGTCCGGGGGGCTTATTGGTGGGGATAATCGTGACTTGTAGGTTATAGATTTTTTCAAATTCGGCTTCTTCTGTTTTGGCTGTTCCGGTCATCCCGGCTAGCTTGGGATAGAGCAAAAAGAAATTTTGATAGGTAATTGTAGCTAGGGTTTGGGTTTCCTTTTGAATCTCTACGCCTTCCTTTGCCTCAATCGCCTGGTGCAGTCCATCACTCCAACGGCGTCCCTGTAAGACTCGTCCGGTAAACTCATCGACGATGACCACTTCATCGTTACGCACGATATAGTTTACGTCATTGGTAAATAGTTCCTTTGCCTTAATCGCATTGAAGATATAATGCGCCCAGGGATTTTCCGGGTCATACAAATCCTCAACCTCTAGGAGTTTCTCTGCCTGGATGAAGCCTTCATCGGTGAGGATCACATTACGCGCTTTTTCATCGACCTCATAATGCTCCTCTGGCTGCAGCATCTTAGCGATTTGAGCCGCTTTCATATAGTTCTGGGTGGGGCGTTCCACCTGTCCAGAAATAATCAGAGGGGTGCGGGCTTCGTCAATGAGTACGGAGTCTACTTCGTCAATGATGCAGTAATTAAAGGGACGCTGCACCACCTCATTCATCGATGTTGCCATATTGTCCCGCAAGTAGTCAAAGCCCAACTCGCTGTTTGTGGCATAAGTAATATCACAGGCGTAATTGCGCTGTCGTTCCCCAGGACCCATACCCGACTGAATCAGTCCCACCGTTAATCCTAAGAAGCGGTGTACCTGTCCCATCCATTCCGCGTCCCGGCGTGCCAGGTAATCGTTGACGGTAACGATATGTACCCCTTTGCCACTTAGAGCGTTGAGATAAGCTGGGAGGGTGGATACCAGGGTTTTCCCCTCACCCGTTTTCATCTCCGCGATTTCTCCCCGGTGCAGCACCACACCACCTAATAGCTGCACATCAAAATGGCGCATTCCCAGAACCCGCCATGCGGCTTCCCGCACAACTGCAAAGGCTTCGGGTAGGAGATCCTCTAACAGTTCTTCTCGCTCACGATCGGTTGTCGCCCCTTCAAGCTGCTGCTTAAATTCTGCGGTTTTCCCTTGGAGTTGCTCATCGGAGAGCGATCGGATATCTTCTTCGAGAACGTTGATATCGGCAACGAACGGTTGGTATCTTTTAAGTTTGCGGGTATTTGGATCGCCAAGTAAGTTTTTTAACATAGCAGGAGAGGGATACGTCTAATCGCGCTTGGTCTAGGGTTAAGGTTAGACACTCAAGACTAAGGGCATGAATAGGGGAGGGAAGGGTTCACAGGCAATCTTGCACGAGTCCCAGTGACTAACGGCTAACCCATGATAAACCACCGCTTAGGGCGGCATTTTTATGATCATCCTACCATTTTTGCTCGGATTGAGGGGCGCTTCGTCCTTTGTCCTTTGTCATTTGTCATTTGTCATACTCGCTGCCCGAAAATAAGCAAGCTACTTGATTTCTAAGGGTTTGAGGCATATTCACAGAACTTAAAGTTCAGTTTATTTTCACCAATCTACTGGCGATCCTCCAACCAACTGGCTAAATCGGGTAAACTTTGAAAATCGAAAATTTCCTCAGTTAACCGTTCCAAATCACTCAACGGTAATTCTTCAATTTTGCGGCTGATTGCCAACGGAATTTCGCCAAAACGCTTCAGTATTAGACGCCCTACTAAAGTTTTGGTCTGTTGTAGTCGCCCTTCTTCTTTCCCTTCTTCTTTCCCTTTTTCTTTGCCTTTTTCTTCAGCATAAGCCAGCCGTCCTTTTTCATCTTGCAACATCATGCCTCGCCGATCAACCACATCCAACTCTTCTACCGTCATTGTGGCTTGATTGGCAAGGTTTAAAGCAAGTTCTATCTCTGAAACTTCCCCTAAATTATCAGGGACACTCTCCAAACTCGCTGCTTCTTTCAGGAAATAAATCCATTTATCGGTTAAACTCTGTAGTTCAGACAAGGTTTTATTGAATTTGGGAAGTTCGACAAAAATTAGCTTTAATTCACTATCTAGAAGTTCAAATTTTTGGGTTTTCTCTTGAAAGACAAATTGATTAATTACCTGATCTGTGTTGGCAAACAAGATAAAATCAGTAATTGTTACAGCAATTGCTGGATTTAGAAAAGGATAATCATCGCCTGTTTTCAATTGGTTACTATAGGCTTTTGCCAAGTTATAAGCTACCCGCTTGTTAAAGGCAGTCATTGGCGCTATTTGCATTTCAATGACCACAATCGACCCATCCGCTAAAACGGCTTTGACATCTAAATAAGTTTCTTTTAAGGTCATCACCTGACCCGGATTATAGGGATTAACAATTGTTAGGGATTGAATGATTTTTTCTTCGTTATAAATTATTGCATTGAGAAAACTGATTAAAATCTCTTGGCTTTGTTCGGAACCAAATATTTTTTTAAAGGCGTAATCGACCTTGGGACTAATAAACCTCATTTTATTGCTCCCGTTTCAGTATAAATAGATGGAATAGAGTCCGATTATAGCACAGCGATCGCACTGTCTTCCATTTCCTAAAAAGTGATAATTTTATTGAGGTGATACGTCAAACAATTTCCAACTCTAAATTGTGACTTTTCAGTAAATCATGGGTAAAGTGGTCAACCTCATTTGTGTCACTCAGTTCCAAATTATAGAAATCGACAACATCATGTTCAAAATAAGGACCCGCGTGCCACGTTCCTAGTTCTAACTTGATGAAGCAGTTTCCCGGAATCCGGAAAACTTTAATGTCATCGATCGCGGGTTGTTCATGTTCACAAGCAGGTGCAACCGCCATCCACCAGTCTTTCCCTTCTAGAGAACCCAAACATTGGGTACAGTGCTGATGGCGCGTGATTGTGTGAAATTTGCGACCTCTGTGATACAAGCGCATGATGTAAAAGCGGGGAGTACCGTTGTGCAGAACTAATTGAGCATCTGTTGCATCATAGGGTTTATCATCGGCTGTCGGCGTGATTAATTGACCGAAGGGTTGAAAGTGTTCGGCGCTAATTTCTTCTACTGAAAGCTGTTTCACTGAAATGGTGGGATTCATGACAGATATCGATAGTGCAACACAAAGCTTACTGCTATTTTGTCCCAAACAGGCGATCGCCTGCATCCCCAAGTCCGGGCAAAATATAACCATGCTCGTCTAAGGTTTCATCAATAGCGGCAGTATACAGAGGGACTTCCGGATGATGATCATGGAAATTCGCGATTCCCTCCGGTGCAGCTAACAAGCACAAAAACTTGATGGACAACGGGATAAAATCCTTCACCCGATCCACGGCGGCTACGGCTGTATTCCCTGTCGCCACCATGGGATCAACGACCAAGATGTCTCGGTGTTCAATATCATGAGGGAGTTTGCAATAATATTCAATCGGAATCCGAGTAGTGGGTTCACGATACAAGCCAATATGCCCCAAGCGGGCGGAAGGAATCAATTCTAAGATACCATCAACCAGCCCTTGCCCTGCCCGCATAATCGAAACAATCACCATTTTCTTATCCGAAGCCAGCATGGGAGCGTGCATGGGAGCCAGGGGTGTTTTAATCGCTGCGTATTTAAGGGGTAAGTCCCGCGTCACCTCGTAAGCCAGCAAGCTGCCAACTTCTTTCATCAGTTGACGAAATTTAGCCGTACTGGTATCCGCCTGACGCATAAGGGTTAGCTTGTGCTGCACGAATGGATGATTGATTACTGTAACTTGAGGAGTCATCTGTTAATAGTAGACAGCTTTTTATCTGTATAGAAGTTAATCCTGCTGTCCTGAGAGTATACCACTCCTGTTGCCAAATCACAGCCCCGAAAGGAATACATCAGAAAATATGCGTTGCTCATGTATTTATTAATTCATCATAATCAATACAAAAACAAGAATAGTATTATAGGTTTTCTGTCGCTAAATAAGATTTATTCAAGTTATGTTTAAAATTGCCCCTACCGTGGATAGGGTGGCTATTTAAGTCCTGATAGTTTTACTTAGCCTGATCCGGTTAACTATCTGGAACTCCAAATTGATCGGGTAACTCATCAGACGTAATTTTCAAAATTTTCAGTAAAGTCTTGTACTGAACAGGGGTAAGTTTTGGCACTGATCGCCCTGCTTCCCAATTCCTTATGGTTGTTTCCGTCACGCCGAGTGCATCCGCCAACTGCTTTTGGGTGAGAAATTGTCGCACTCTTAGTCTCATTAGCGGCGATCGTTCAGGTTTGTCGGTCATTTGCGTAAATTAGTTGACGGTTAGCGTAAATTTCTTTACTCTAGCGATAGACAGACTAAAGAAAGACAGCGCTCATTGAACCAGAGAAAGCGTTCTAGAGTATTGCTGCCTTTTCTCAATCCGTTGTCATTTTACGCACTCATGCGATCGCATGAGTGTAAATCTATCTGGAATTAATCAGGAAAATTCATGAACCGCAATCTTTCGTCCAACCCTTTTAGACCGACCCAACCCACCCGTTCTATTGTTCCTCATTACTGGCGTTATCCATGCGATCGCCAACCTTGTCTTCATCATCAAGGTTTTTACCAGTCTTAGTTCCTGTCTGATTTTGGTCTACCGCGCTTGTTTGTCATTATCCTTCCTCATCGCCAACCTTGTCTTCCTCGTCGAAGTCTTCACGGGTTTTTTGCTGCAAATCCCGGTATAGCTGTTGAAGACAGCTAAGCCGCGCCCTCAATCGAGGTAACTTCTGTTCCAGATAAGCCAATTCCTCTTGGGTTTCCAAGATTAATTGGCTGAGGATTCCCCCAGATATTTCGCCTTTTGAAATGCTTGTAAGTCTTGTGGATTTTGAACTCTGGATATTTGGGTGATCAGTTCCGTGCGGGTCATTCCCAGACTGGCTGCTAGCTGATTGAGGTTTTCCCAATCCTTGGGTTCGAGCCGTATCCCGACGCTGATCGTCTTCCGGTCTGATTTGGGTCTACCACGTTTGTTTGTCATTCTCCTTCCTCGTCATCAAGGTTTTCGCCCGTCTTGACCCTTAACTGGTCAAACAGTTCTTCTAGCTGGCGCTGCCTTTTTTCCAGCCGTTCCACTTCTGAGCGATAATGAGCCAACTGAATCGCGTTCTCCTCTATCAGTTGGCGAAGGATTCCCCCAGAAATCGTTCTTCGGCTAGTTGCGAAAGGTTCTTCTGAATTTCTCCTCTGGCAAATCGCTCCACCAGTTCTGACCTGGTTATTCCCAGTTGCTGCGCTTGAGATTGTAGAAGCGTCCACCCCTTCGGCGTAATCATCAGCGATACGTTTTTTGCGTTTTCCCTGGCTGACTTGGGTCTGCCGCGCTTGCTCGTCATACTTTTTTGAATGTGCCATAACCTGTCTGTGCATTATCTCATATATGCAAATAGGATATTGACTTTTTATTATTACATATATAAAATAAAAACACCGATTTTTACATACGTAGATCAAACAAGTTCAGGCGATCGCGTAACAGAGCGCTGCGATTTCACAAGGCGCACAGGGCGGATCGCTCTTCCGTGAAAACCTTACCCAGCTTTCGACGATGAAACACTCCGACTGGCTACGCCTTCAATCCGAAGGCGAGAGTATCTGTGCAATTTTGCGCCAACAAGGTTATGTCTGCCGCAAACAGACTCGACGCCTATCCTGGAAACTTTCTAAAACGGGTCAAAATGATTACATTCTCAGATGGCTACCAGCACCCATCAACGAATGGAATTTGATGCCCAACGATACCAGCCCACAATGGGAACAGCTTTGGCAACTCATTGAGAGCACCTTAAGCATCATCAGAGGGGAAGCCAGGAAAACTCTGCCCAAACCCACTTCACAACCAGAAAATAACTCCCGCCCTTGGGCAATTATCCGACTCCTACCTGATGCCAGACGGCATACAGTGGGGAGATTATTCAACCGTCAAGATGCAGAGGATTACCAACGCTTTCTCAAGGGTTTTATACCGGATGCTGAATTTGAAGTCTTTTTCGATGTTCCTAACGAACAACTTTAATGCACAACTAATTAAATAGACGATTAAACCAGGAATCAAGCGATCATGACCGCCTTATTTCGCCGCATCAAACCTGCCAAAAACTTCCGCATCACTAAGCATCAAGTTGCCAAATTCTTAAACATTCCTGCTTCCCTAATCGTAAAAGTCGAATCCTGGCTCTACGTTATCTTTGTCCATCGTCTCGACAAAGGAGGACAATTCATCAGCTATCGTCAGATGGAACAATGGAAAAATGCCATTGCCTGTCACCTGCAAAAATGTTCGACTAATCAACAGTTACATAATTTGTGGAATGGGATTAAATATGACCAGACCAAGCACCGCAAACAATACGCTGATTCCATCTTGCCTTTCCTCAAGACAATCTGGGAAAAATGTCTGCTCATCGAGTAGGTTTGTAGCGAAATCACCCCATGCAAGAGGAGGCGATTGAAATCGCTGCTACACAAACAAAGTCCGCCTGCGCGGACTAGGTTATAACGGGGGTAGTTAACCCGAATTTGGTATTAAAACGCTACTTAGTATTAGACTTGATTTTAAGAGCGATCTCACAATTTGACGTTGATGTGTTGGATGAGAGTGGATGTTGGGTTTCCTACGTCAACCCAACCTACTGCGATGGGCGATCGCACTATCCTGCAATCGTTAGATAAACAGCGCTGGGGAAATCTGGAAGTAATCGCCAAGTGCCTTAGCTTGTGCTTTACTAATGAATCGCTTGCCGTTTACCACCTCAGACACTACACCACTCGATCCAATAACACCCACGAAGTCAGCTTGACGAGTACCACTGGATTCCATGATGTGTTGGAGAATTTCATGAGGTGCAGCTTGATCCATCGGATAGTTCTGTTCCTCATAGGTTTCAATCAGCATTATGAGCAACTTGTGTAACGCTTTCTCCTCTGGAGTTCGGTGTTTGGCAAAGGTTAGCCGTTCTGCCTCTGCTAGGGCGCGATCATACTCCTGTTCTGTCTCAATCACTTTGGGCGCGACTTGTGCGAGTAGATGGCGATAAGCGTCTTGGTCAAAAGTAAGGGTCATTTTTCCACTTGCCTTTGTCGTATTCGGCATGAGTTAAAAAATATTTGTAGTAAATTGTTTGATTTTCGTAGTCGATACCAACAATCAGACGATAGTCATTGCCTTTGAGATTGAAAACGGTAAAGTTCCCAACCGCTTCAGCGTCTCGGTAAATTTTCCGAACGTCCTCTAAGTTTTGCCATTGTGCCTTCTTGAGTGTTGCGTACCATGCATCAATTTGGTTTTTGACATCGGGGTACTGGGCAGCATTAGTACGAAGGTTACTAATTGCAATTAGGTGCATATGTCTTTACTTTAGTTTCTAGTGTCATAGGCAGGAAGAGATCGGATTTAGTATCATTCAGTTCATGCGGGTACATATCACTTTTTAGGCTGAGTTTGAGGTACGGAACCCAACTCAGCGGGTTAGTGTGAACATTATTTGCTTTCTCGAATATGCTCCCGTATACCAATACTCTCATTTTGAGAGGATTTTGTCAAGATGGGATAACTCTATACTTAAATTAAGCTTGAATTGGTTGTGCGATCGCCTTAGACTTGATTGAACGGCAATATGCCACAATCTTACTGACTACTGCGATATTGGCGTCAATTTATGATAATATATATTTCCTAGGTCTTTTGGCACTTCACAAGTCTTGGTTACGAGGGTTCTTCTAGAGGTACTCAAGGGCGTCTCAACAGTGCAGCCTTGGACTCTGTTCTTCGTGAACATAAAGGAGGTTCTTATGATTGCACCTGTTGTCTATGTGACGGTTGGTTCATGCGGGGTAGCGTTGTTGCGGAGGTTGTGGTGGCTTACTCCAAATGTACTGGGAGCGTCGTGAGATCTGAAAGAGGTTCCTGCCCAAGAACAACGCTAATGGGGGTTCAATTCCCCCACTCCGCACTTCTCGTATCTTAGTTTACGCCAAGTAATAGTAAGTTGTACGTAAGTTAAGTTGTCTGGCATCACTGCTCTAACGATTTAAGCGATCGCCACTTTCAAGCGCTGGAGGTAAAGACTCTTTCTGGAAGGGAGTTTGAACCATTGATTGCTGTTGTCGCTAGTGTTGATGTCTCTATCCCTAGATCCTATCTGCTATCATCCGATATTCCCACAACTCGACTAAGCCCGATCGCATGGTTGATGGCGAAGACAGCGCCACTACAAAATAAGCGCGATCGCGACATTTGGTGTTAATGTTGCAGGGGAGCGGATGTTGGGTTTCCTACGTCAACCCAACCTACAGCGATGGGCGATCGCACCGACTGATTATTTGGTTCAAAAAACTGTACCATCACTCTCAATCTGAATCGGCGGAACTCCCCCTTCTCTTAATTGTGCCGCAATCTTTCGTCCGGCTGTCCAAGTCCCACCTTGCAAAACTTTGACTAAAGGTAATTGGGTCGCTGTCAAGTTTAACTGTTTTCGGATAGTATCTGCAATTCTATCCAACAGACTTACAGTCAGCGCTCGCCACTCGACAATTACTTCAGAACCCGGTAAGTGGCGCTGCTGCAAAATAGCCGGATCTTTCACCACAATCAGTCCTAAATCGACGCATAAACCGCCATTGCGATATTCGGCTAATCCGGTGAGTTCGTCTAATCCAGTAATTTCTAACCCTAATTCTTGTAAGGGTTCTAAAAGAGAGTAGGTTAACCACTGGGAAAGTTTGTGAAACGGTATATATTGATCACTCGGCTTTTCCCCAGACAGGGCAGAATGACGCCAGACATCGCCTAAATTCACTCCCGCGATCGCAAGTCGTCCTGACCAAATATCACCTAACCCCTCTAACACAGCCGATAATACCACTTCAGCGGGTAGCTTACCGATAAAGTGGGGTTTAGATAAGTTATCGATTTTTCCCATAACCTTATCTGTCAAACTCCCCTCCATCAGTTCTCCCTCACGGGTTGAAAGACTCAACAAATACTTGACCAAATTACCCGGACGGGGATTTTGATCACCAAACAATTTCGGATGAGTCTGTAGGGATTCTCCCAAGCGCTGTAAGAGTTTTACCCTACCCTCTAAACCTAAAAGGGGATTAGTTGAACTAACTTGAAATCCGTGGGTTAACTGCTCAACCGTTAAGTTTTGTAATCCTTGAGCATCGGCTTGTAAGGGGGATTCTGGATTACTGGAAAACATACCCTGACAGAACATCCGGAAACTGGCAACAGCTAAACCTTCAGAACGGCGAAACACCTGTCCCGTTTGGGTTTCAAAATATTGCCAATCAGCACCCGCCCCCGCATCCAATAAGACACTAACAATCGCTAAATCAAATTTAGTTTGGGCTTTTTGCCGGGGAGTGAGTCCGACTAATTTTTCTTCTAATTCAGCAAGGCGTGGCAAGTCTCCGACTTCAAAATGCCGCCAGCGACTGTGGAAAGGGATATTAAAATCAGGATATTCATCCTGCATCACTTGAATCACATAACTGGCTACATTTTCTAGCTGGGTTAAATCGCAACGGAAGTAATGCAACTGGTTTACCTCAGCGAGATCCAAGACGCGATCGCACCGGTCTCGAATCGCCTTTGGTGGTTTCAGGTAAGCAATAGTTTGTTGATCAGTTGTCATTTGTCATTTGTAACCTGTAGGGGCTCTCGCATTTGGGGAGCCATCTTATAATACTTGTCCAAAATGTTTTACCCAAATGCTTCGCCCAGTTCCGGTGATGTCGTTTATGGATAAATTTTAGATTTGTCGGGGCGGGTCTAGTTATATTTATTGTGAGGTCAGAAACGATAATAGTGAAAAGAGCCCCTACACAATACTCAAAACTTTTTCATAATTCATAATTTCTATTTTATAGGTGTGTACCCCTGAATAACTGTCTGTCGGTATAGCTTACTACAGACGCCAGTGCGGGAGTACACACTCTACTTGTGATTAGACACACTTACTGTTCTGAAAGGAAACACTGCTGACTATGAGGAAGCTAAGTCACTAGATCAAGAATAACAAAGAAGTTGCCTGAAATCAAATCAAATCAAATCGGCAATCGTCTGTTGTTTTCGGCATTTCATTCGTCATTGGTTCTACTCAAATGCCCAATTTGCAATAACGAATCCAAAACCATCAGCCAATACTACGCCCTTTAATCGTCGCTAATTTTACTGCATCGGGTGCGGTTGTTTCGGTATAATAGCCCGCCGCTTGCTTGGCAGCAATTTCGACCATGGCATCTTCGGGAATTAAATCGTCAGGAATCGGGACGCGCTTGACAATCTCAATGCCAGAGTTGGTGATCGCATTGTATTTCATGTCGCTCATGGAGACAAACCGATCAATCCGTGTAATTCCCAACCAGTGTAGTACATCCGGCATTAGTTCTTGGAAGCGCATGTCGGGAACACCTGCGACACATTCGGTGCGGTTGAAATAGGAAGAAGCGCTATCGCCGCCTTCTTGTCGCTTGCGGGCATTATAAACCAGGAACTTGGTGACTTCACCTAATGCCCGCCCTTCTTTGCGGAAGTAAACCAAAACCCCTGCACCTCCGGCTTGTGCAGTTTGCACACAAACTTCCAACCCATGTACTAAATAAGGACGACAGGTGCAAATATCGGAACCAAAGACATCGGAACCGTTGCATTCATCATGAACTCGCACGGCAAGTTGGCGATTGGGATCAGTAATCGCGTCAACCTCACCAATTAAATAAACTGTAATCCCACCAATCGGAGGTAAGAAAACCTGTAAATCTGGGCGGGTTACCAGTTCAGGGAACATTCCCCCGGTTTGCTGGAAGAGGGCGCGGCGTAATTCTCCTTCCTCGACGTTGAGTCGGTGGGCAATTCCTGGCAGATACCACACGGGGTCAATGGCTACTTTGGTGACCACTAAACTGCCGTTGGGCTTGACAATTTTACCGTCAACTGATAAGCGATTTTTCTGGATCGCTTCTTGGATTTCCGGCAAGTTGACATGGGCTTGGGTAACTGCGATCGTGGGTCGAATGTCGTATCCTTGCTCATAGAAATTGGCGTAGACATCCCCCACCATTCCCCCAAAGGGATCAAGAGACACAATGCGATTAGGGTTAGCCCAACTGGGATGGGGACCTATCGCCACAACGGGAGCTGTATTGGTCAAATCCGCTCTGTGATTTGGATGCAGCGCTCCACTAGCAACGGCTAATGCCCGATAGACGGAATAGGAACCGGAGTGAGTGCCGATCACGTTACGATGGGCGAGGTTCGTCACCGTACCAATAATGGGTCTGCGCTTGAGGGGGTCGATTTCTCCCCAATGCAGGCGAGGGGGTTGTTCCCCGGAACGCCCTGGATGAGAGGTCAAAACAATATGCTTTGGTTTCGACTTCGACAAAGGCTGTGATAGTTGCATGATGGCTCCTATGTAGAATGCACCTCAAATTAACGTATGAGTCGTTTAATTCAAGCAAGCTCCAATCATAGCAATTAGAGTTTGGTTATGGATGAACCTGATGGAACAGGGTGTCAACACCCTGGAATATTTCCTTAAAATACAACGTAATGACTCAGAGGCTATGGTGCGAGGAACACAACTACAGGGGAATTATGGTTCCCCGTCACTGACAGAACAAAGGCAGATGGCAGATGGCTCGCCTGGATTTATGGGGATGCCTTCAGCACTCTTTGATGGTGCAACTTAGCCTGGAGCAAGGGTTTTAAGCCCCCACTGAAAAAGCCCAAGGACTAACTCAAGGTCTAAACATTGTTAAGTTATGTAAACATCTTTCGTTGTCCGTTGCAACTGGCTCCTAAGCAATGACAAACAGGAGCATGTCAACGCAAGTAGGTTGGGTTGACGAAGGAAACCCAACTTACTAGCAACATTGGTCATTTGTCATTATCAATTTAGTCAGGGCGGGTTTAATTACATTTGGGTGAGGGCATAAATGATAATAGTGAAACCCGCCCCTACACAACAATAAAGAATATCATAATTTAGAGCATGAGTGTATTAAATAAAACTGAAAATTATTATAAAATCGGGGGTATTTTAAAGTTTCAACACCCCACTTATGTGAAACGCCAAGCTGATGATGAACTGTATGATGGTTTGAAACAGGGGGAATATTGCTATGTGTTGAACTCGCGACAAATGGGGAAGGGAGATAGGAAAGCATGTAGAGACGTTGTGCATAAGTCGCCGACAGTGAGAGATACAACGCAATATAGATATCGATCTGCTGCTGTCAGGTGAGCTATGCATCCAACTAATAATCCTTGTGCGTATTCATCAACCAACTCTCCTTGTACCTCTGTCCCCCTTGATTTGTTCAAAAGTGGGCAGTTGCTGGCGATTAAACCTGACTGTCAGGGAGCCTTAATTATCCAAAAACGGTTTTATGCTGATTTTGCCGGTCCCGGTGCTGCTGTGGGGAGTAGTTTTGATGTTGAGTGTACTTCAGTGTATGCGATCGGGGAGGTTGAATTTTATGCACCTGCCACATACACTGAACGCCAGCAAGCGTTTCACAAACGCATGGCATATTGCGAAACGTTACAATCGATTGTCGTGATACCCTCTCCTCTCGATCGCGCCACCACAACCCTGCATCAATTGTCTCAATTGTTAGATGCTAATGTGATTTCCGAAATTCCCTCAGCTTTGATTGCTCAGTTAGCAGGAGTTTTGACAAAGACTGTGAATATTATTCGCCAGCAACGCCCAACTAATCCGACTGAAAAATTAAATATTTATTAAAATTTCCAGCCAGATTATTTAATTTAACCCAAAAGTATGAGGTTGAGCGAGCCATTTCAGGTGATCATGGCATCGTTACCGTATTGTTGGAGTGTCACGATGCTTGGACTCTATGTAAGTTATACCGTCGCCGAATTAATTTCTCTAATTTTTTGTGCTGTTGTTGGCACAGGAATAATATTTATGGGATACTTTTTGGCATTATCTGTCGTCTAAGGGAACAATCTCACCAATTCCGGTGGGATGGTGTTGTTCTTAAGGGTTAACTATGAGTCGCAGGTCAAGTTCTTACGCGGTTTTCGTCGTACTGACGGTTATAACTGTCCTGTCTGTCATCGTCACCAACGTGCCGCGATCGCATTCTCTATCCCCCAATCCTGGAAATGCTGCTCTCATCGCCGCTACGCCGACTCAACAATGGCAGAATGCCAAATTGTTGCGTAATATTAAGGGACATGCAGACGCAGTAGGCGCGATCGCGATTAGCCAAGATGGACAACTCCTCGCCACGGGTAGCGATGATCAAACGATTAAACTCTGGAACCTAAATACAGGTCAGCCATTGCGGACGTTTTCTGGACATTCTGATCAAATTACTGCCTTAGCCATTAGTCCAAACGCAGAAATACTGGTGAGTGGGGGGGGTATCGAGGACGGTTCAATTAAACTCTGGAATCTGAAAACGGGTGAATTGATCAATACTTTCCAGAAGAAAGAAGGCATGATTCCATCCTTGGCGATTACCCCAGACGGAAAAACTCTCGCCAGTGCGAGGAGAGGAGAAGGTTTAGGTTTTGTCTCGGAAATTATGCTTTGGAATCTAGAAACAGGCAAACAACTGCTTCAGTTTGATATAGAAAATTTAACCCTGTCTCTTGCTTTTAGTCCCAATGGAGAACTCCTTGCCAGTGGTTCTGAGGACGGTACAATTCATTTATGGAATTGGCAGAGTGGGGAAATCCGGCATATCCTCCAGCATCCTCAGTCTTTAAGAGCGTTGGCGTTTAATCAGGATGGAAAAGTCTTGGTGAGTGAGAGTTTTGCCGAAACCATTAATGTTTGGAATCCCCAAACCGGGGAATTACTTTCGACACCTGTAGCAAATCCTAAACCGGTCTTTGTGAATGCCTTGGCGCTGCATCCATCGGGTAATATCTTGGCAAGCGCGTTAGGTCCTTATGGCAGATTAGGATTATGGAATCTGCAAACTGGGGAGTTGATGACGACGCTGACAGGGTTTTCAGGTTCGATTTTTTCCCTCGGCTTTAGTGGTGACGGTCAGATATTGGTTAGCGGGAGTAATGATGGCGCGATCGCAATTTGGAGAACAGGGGATCAGTAGGGGTTTGGTTACCAAACCCCTGTTACTCAGTAGGGGCGGGTTTAGTTACATCTGGGGAAAAAAGAAACGATAATAGTAAAACCCGCCCCTACATTTGGAAAGGGCGGGTTTTGTACAAAGGTTAGTATCAATAGCGGAACGAAAGCCCATAAACCCGCCCCTACATTTGGAAAGGGCGGGTTTTGTACAAAGGTTAGTATCAATAGCGGAACGAAAGCCCATAAACCCGCCCCTACAAACCATACTGCCTCAACTTCCCCCACTGCCTAAAATTACTAAACTTAATAATGTCCCCGTATTCCAGAGACTGTGAACCAGCATGGGAGCCAGAAGATTGCGCGATCGCGTGTTATTTTAGGGGGAGTACCAATGGATTTTGGGATACTCTATTCAGGCTGTTGTGATAGAGTAAATCGGATGATTCTCGCGATCGCACAATTCCCTCGTGTCTAATTCCTTCTGGCAAGCCAAAATCCAAGGATTACTCTATGATTTTGACCGGGATAGTTTGAGAAACTCGACCGGGGAAAATGCTCAAGTCTTCTTAAATGCCCTAGAATCAGTCAATCCTGCCCCAACCGTATCCCAAGCCTACCAAATAGCTGAAGCCAGCGATCGCGCCCTGCTGAATCGGATGCATTTGCCTCTGACTCTGCCGACTCTGAACGTGGCACATCTGCTATCGGGGGCAGAACTCCCCCTATCGGTGAATGTCAGGGATTATGATCAGTTAACCTCCCCGCCACCCGCAGACAGCACCCCCAACGCCCCAGAAGCCATCGACTCCCGCCAACTCTTTTGGTGGTTATGGCGCTGCTTACCCGAAGCCGTGAGTCAGCGACTGGGAGAGGATGCCTTACTCATGCCAGCGGTACCCCTTTTACCCGATGCCTCAGTGTGGAGTCAAGCCAGCCTCACCGCCGCCCTAGCTGGGGCATTAACTGACCCGAACTCCTCCCCTCCCCATCTGGCTACCTTTAGCTTTTCTCCGGTGCAAGAGTTAATTAAAGCTAGTCGCAAAATGCGGGATTTCTGGGCAGGGTCTTGGGTGTTGCATTATCTGTCGGCTAAAATTTGTTGGCGGCTGGCACAACGCTATGGACCCGATAGCCTGATTTATCCGAGTCTGTTTCAGCAACCCTTAATTGACCATTGGTTGGGGCAGACATGGGCGGAGTTTCGACCGTGGATACCGCAACCGTCAGCATCTGCCTTACTCACCGCCGGGTTTCCTAATGTGATTGTCGCCCTTCTCCCCGCCAAAGACGTGAAGTCTGCCATGCAAACCGCCCGTCAAACCCTGCTGGCGGAATGGTCTAGGATTGGGCAGTTGGTGTTTGCTGAGTTAAGGCGACGCCACTGGATGCCAGATTTAGGGGAAAATAGTGCTACTTGGTCGGGGTGGTTGGCGTCTCAGTGGCAAACCTATTGGACGGCGTTACCGATTGGCGTGAATCCCTTGACAAATCAGGCAATTGCTGAATCAGACGCCGCCCAACTGCAAGCCTGGTTAGACCCGATGAATCGTCTGTGCCAGCTTCAGGATACCCCAGACCAACGCCGCGCTCTATTTTTACCGGAAGAATTGGAGTTTATGCGGGCGGTGTATGAAAAAGACCCATCCATTTGTGTGAATGTGGGGTCATGGTGGTCCTATTTATTCGACCAACTGCGATATGCAGGGGGTACGGTGAAAAATAGTCGGGTTTGGCAAGTCCCGACGGCATTTTTACCTCGGTCTACGGTGTCGGGTATCGGTTCAGTGGTGTATCCTAATCCAGACCAACGCCATACCACGGAAGGGGATACGGGGAAATACTGGGAACGACAGGTGGGATTGTTTGATGGGATAGAAGAACTTAACGCCACGGAGACGTTGAAGCGGGGGTTACATAAGGTTTTACCGCAACTATTAGGGGGGGAACCGTCCCAATTGTATCCAGATTTGAGTTCTGGTGTGGCGGGTTGGTTGCGGACTCATCCGGAGGCGATAGAGTATTTTCGTTGGGCAACGGCTGAGATTAGTCAAGCTTTTGCCTGGACGACGCAATCCTCTGTCCCCGGTGATTTTCCCCCAGCGACGCAACCTTGGGGGATTCCTTGGATTGAACACCATTATCCCGATTTACTCAATTCTCGCCTGCTGAATGCGGGTTGGCTGATTGATGAGTTTACGCCCACCAATCCTAATCCTAGCCAACCCTTTACCCGGGAGGCACAAAAGCAGGTGAGACAGGCAGAATGTCAGCGGGTTGGGTTGAAGATTGCCGAGTATTTTACACCGGGGAATAATCCCAGTGATTGGTATGTCTTGGCGGCTGGGGATGGGGATGGGATGAGTCGCTGGTTGAATGGGGAACGATTGAAGGCGTATCAGGAGTATATGCCTGTTTTGCCTGACCCCCCTGAAGCGGCGGATGGGGACAGCCACAGGATTTACCAGGGATTTAATCAACTCAAATCCCTTAAAAAACGCATGGGTCCAGCGACGCATAATGCCCTGAGTCGCGCCCTTTTGGATTTCTCCAATCGGTTGGTTCCCTATTTAACCGAACAACGCTATGCTGGACGGTTAATTTATAGTGGCGGCGATGATGTTTTAGCTTATACCAATCTCTGGGAATGGGACCAGTGGTTATGGGATATTCGGCAATGTTTTCGAGGTGCAGATGACCCTAGGGGTGAGTTTAGCAGTCAGGGGGATTATTGGCGTTATCGGGGGGAAGCTGATACCTACTCTCGCTTACCCAAACGTCCTTTATTTACGATGGGGGGTGAGGCGAGTTTGAGTGTTGGGGTTGTGATTGCCCATCATTCGGTGCCTTTAGCGATTGCTTTGGAGAATCTCTGGTCAGCAGAAGCGGGGGCGAAGCAGTATGATTATCAAGGGCATGAGAAAGATGCTGTGCAAGTCCGGGTGTTATTTGGCAATGGTAATATTCTCACGGCTACGAGTCGGTTCCCAGTGTTTCATCAGTGGCACAGGTTACTCCAATTGGGGGTAAATCACAGCATCTTTGAACAAGCCGCCCAACTCTGGCGTCAGCATCCCGCGCCGACGTTAGCAGCGATTGAACCCTGGACGCGGACATTTTGCCAGCGTCGGGATTTATTGGCGGATAATCAGTCGGTTAGGCAAGGGTTTGAGGCGGATTTAGCTAGGTATTTGAGGGCATTACGTCAAACCACACCCCTCTCTCAGCAGGATGAAACTGTCCAACGTTGGTTGAAATTAACGGCGTTTATTTTACGCCATCGGCAGATTGGTAAGCTGTCACGCTTTTAAATTGGTGGTTGAGACAGACGCGGAGATGGGGAGACGCGGAGAGGGGGAGACGCGGAGATGGGATATTCGTAGGGGCTCTCGCATTCGCGCCCAAATCTATCGGTTTTCTACCAACGTCTCAACGCGAATGCTTCGCCCAATCCCCATGGGGAAGATGGGATATTCGTAGGGGCTCTCGCATTCGCGCCCAAATCTATCGGTTTTCTACCAACGTCTCAACGCGAATGCTTCGCCCAATCCCCATGGGGAAGAGGGATATTCGTAGGGGCTCTCGCATTCGCGCCCAAATCTATCGGTTTTCTACCAACGTCTCAACGCGAATGCTTCGCCCAATCCCCATGGGGAAGAGGGATATTCGTAGGGGCTCTCGCAT
>NZ_JAVJZI010000191.1:0-5423 GCF_040223135.1 Coleofasciculus sp. G3-WIS-01 | reverse complement strand
ATTCAGGGGGATTTCGACGCTAAGCTCATATTTGATTGGGCTACTGAGATTAGTTTCAATCCCTGATCGGGATTCAGGGGGATTTCGACGAAAAGAAGAGTGTTAATCATTCAAACCGATGAAGTTTCAATCCCTGATAGGGATTCAGGGGGATTTCGACCAGACACCGCTCTCCCAAAAGCCCAACTCTAACCCGAAACAAACCCTGAGAGAGACTCGGGGGGATGTCGACCAGACCAGGCTGTAGTAATAGCCGAAGACTTACCCGTTTCAATCCCTGATAGGGATTCAGGGGGATTTCGACCTGTCAGATGGAGTCAAGCACCATTCGCAGCCGTACATGTTTCAATCCCTGATAGGGATTCAGGGGGATTTCGACTCGCCACCTTCTTAAGTCCAAGACAATTTCGTCCAGCGTTTCAATCCCTGATAGGGATTCAGGGGGATTTCGACCTGATCGAGAATGGTCTATTTAGAGCGGAAGATGTGTTTCAATCCCTGATAGGGATTCAGGGGGATTTCGACATTTATCATTTCGCCCCTAAGTTCGTCTGTTTGGTTTCAATCCCTGATAGGGATTCAGGGGGATTTCGACTGCCGACCTCTGAAACGCTTACTGTATTTAGTTTTCAAGGTACAATTCCGAGAGACTCCATTAAATATATCATTTCCAGCTTCAGCCGACAAGAGGTATCCAAAAACAAACCCATTCAAACCCAGTCCCAGTAATGCTTTCAGCGTTTCCGAGAACCTCTCTCTGAGGCAAATGTCCTCAAACCCAGATGAGACAAGGAATACAGCCGAAAAATCAGACTCGCCCAAAAAAACACCTACCCCCTCTCGGATTTCACCCCAAAACATCGACCTGATCATGCTTCAAACTCAACACATCAGGTTGCGGTACAACCATCCTAGCCCACCCCATCTCCTTGTTGCCATCTCCCCCATCTAACTTTTCACGGGAGGACCTAGAAACCTGCATCGGGGCGGGTTTAGTCACATCTAGATGCAACCGAAAAGGTAGTTGTAAAACCCGCCCCTACACAATCTCCCACTCTCCCACTGCATCGGGGCGGGTTTAGTCACATCTAGGTGCAACCGAAAAGATAGTTGTAAAACCCGCCCCTACACAATCCCCCTTGACTCTCCAGTCAACTAGAGACTTTATCCTATATATATAACACCCTTAAGACCTTAAAACCTGCCATCGCCCCTCCACACCCCCGCCCGCCAAACTTCCCAAACTGCTACTATCAGGAGTCAACTATGGAAACTAGCCATCTACGACTACAAGGAATGGGTTGCGCCTCTTGCGCCACCACCATTGAACAAGCCATCCAAAACGTTCCTGGCGTTGTTGAGTGTAATGTTAACTTTGCCATGGAACAAGGTTCTGTAACCTATAATCCCAACGCGACAAACTTAGACACCATCCAAAAAGCCGTCGCCGATGCGGGATATGGGGCGCAACCCTTAGATACCACCCGAATGGGTGAAGACACCGATGCCGAAAAAACCGCACGGGAAGCCCATCAACGGGATCTCAGACGTAAAGTTATCGTCAGCGGCGTTATCAGCCTAATCCTCGTCGTCGGTTCACTTCCGGCGATGACAGGATTGCACATTCCCTACTTTCCCTCCTGGCTGCATAATGCTTGGGTACAACTGGTTTTAAGTACACCTGTACTCTTTTGGTGCGGTCAATCCTTCTTTGTCGGCGCATGGAAAGCCTTTAAACGTCATGGCGCGGATATGAATACTCTGGTAGCGCTGGGGACAGGTTCCGCCTATTTCTATTCTCTGTTTGTTACCCTTTTCCCTGGCTTTTTAATCACTCAAGGATTATCACCGGATGTGTATTACGAACCCGCCGCCGTGATTATTACCCTCATTTTACTGGGGCGACTGTTGGAAAATCGGGCGAAGGGTCAAACCTCAGAAGCGATTCGCAAGTTAATGGGATTACAAGCGAAAACAGCGCGGGTAATTCGTAAAGGTGAAGAAGTTGATATTCCCATTGAACAGGTTATCGTCGGTGATGTTATTGTCGTGCGCCCTGGGGAAAAAATTCCCGTGGATGGGCAAGTGGTTGATGGTGTATCTACCATCGATGAATCCATGGTAACCGGAGAACCCATCCCCGTGAAAAAACAAGCGGGGGATGAAGTAATTGGCGCTACGATTAATAAGACCGGGAGTTTTAAATTCCGCGCCTCACGAGTGGGAAAAGATACAGTATTGGCGCAAATTGTCAAATTAGTCCAAGAGGCGCAAGGGTCAAAAGCCCCGATTCAGAAACTCGCAGATCAAGTCACGGGCTGGTTTGTACCCGTCGTCATTGCCGTTGCGATCGCGACATTTGTAATCTGGTTTAATATTATGGGTAATATTACCCTTGCCACGATTACCACCGTTGGGGTTTTAATTATCGCTTGTCCCTGTGCGTTAGGATTAGCTACCCCGACATCCATTATGGTTGGCACCGGCTTAGGCGCAGAAAATGGCATTTTAATTAAAGGCGGAGAAAGTTTAGAACTCGCCCATAAACTTCAGGCAATTGTTCTAGATAAAACTGGCACGATTACCCAAGGCAAACCCAGTGTAACTGATTATGTAACCGTAAAAGGAACAGCGGATCATCATGAAATCAAACTCCTAAGATTAGCCGCCGCCGTGGAAAGACTTTCGGAACATCCTTTAGCCGAAGCCATCGTTGATTATGCCAAACTCCAAGGTGTTGAATTCCCCTTACCCGATGTCCAAAACTTTGAAGCCGTTGCGGGAATGGGGGTGCAAGGAACAGTAGAAAATCACCTGATTCAAATCGGAACCCAACGCTGGATGGATGCACTAGAAATTAATACCCAATCCCTCCAAACCCAGAAACAAACATGGGAAGCCGCGACAAAAACCACCGCTTGGATTGCCGTTGATGGTAAGGTTGAGGGATTAGTGGGCATTGCTGATGCTTTAAAACCCTCTTCTGTTGAAGCCGTCAAGAAACTGCAACGCCTGGGGTTGCAAGTGGTGATGCTCACAGGAGATAATCAACAAACAGCAGACGCGATCGCACGAGAAATTGGTATCCAGCACGTCTTTGCCGAAGTGCGCCCGGATCAGAAATCCGCCGTCATCCGATCTTTGCAAACCGAAGACATCAAGAAAACACCGAATTCAAAGCCCAAAACCCAACATTCAAACCGTATTGTTGCCATGGTAGGCGATGGAATTAATGACGCCCCAGCCTTAGCCCAAGCAGATGTAGGAATCGCCATTGGCACCGGCACCGATGTCGCCATAGCCGCCAGTGATATTACCCTGATTTCCGGTGACTTAAATGGAGTTGTTACCGCGATTCAACTCAGCCACGCCACCATGCGAAATATTCGCCAAAATCTCTTCTTTGCCTTTATTTACAACACCGCCGGAATTCCCATCGCGGCAGGAATTCTTTACCCATTATTTGGCGTATTACTGAATCCAATTATAGCCGGGGGAGCAATGGCACTGAGTTCCATTTCTGTGGTAACTAATGCCTTAAGGCTGCGGAATTTCCAACCCAAAATTATCACTCATCCTGCTAAGTAGCGTAACCTCCAATTATCAGTGAAATCCTGTATGGGCGACCCGATACTATCAATAAACAACCCGAATTTCCTCAACTTTATCGGGTCGCCCTTTACTAATCTAGGAGGAATCAAAACAATGTTAACCAAACCCAAAGCTTTAGCCTATCTGATTAGTTTAGGGCTTCTATTCGGAGTCGCTGCAAATCCAGCCACGGCTGAAATGTCAGAACATCAGTCCCAGCAGAGCAGTCAATTCCGCCGAATTGAGCAATCATTACCGCTAAAAGTCGGTGTCACCCTAGGCGGTTTAGCGTTAATTGGGACAGAACTTTGGTGGTTTTTATTTAGCAAAAATAAAGCTAATAAAACTTAAGCTAGCTGTGTAAAATTAAACCCAAGCGATTAAAGTCACGCCACTACTAACAAGGTCTACTTAAAATTACAACTTTTGATAGAGGTTTGGTGCAGTCATAACAATTATTCTGGGCATCAAGATTCATCTAGATCAACCGATTTATCCGGCTATCTGTGTAAATTTTTGTAAAAAAGTTAGTTAAGATGGCATATCCTCCAGCTCCTTGGACACTGCAAGGCTACAGTATCCAGACCTTGCATTTGTTTGATATTGCAAAGGTGCGCTCGTTTGTTCCTTCTGAATTGGAAATTATTTCTGTTTTACCCGGTAAAACTCTTGGTGGAATTTACGCGGCGTTTTATGGTTTAGGTTCCACCTTAACCTATAGCGAGTTAATTATTGTCAGTGCACTTTTATCATCTTTTTTATGCCATACAGGAGAACGACATTTGGCTTAATGCCGATTTTCGGTAATAAGGAGTTTTGGAAATGCAACTCAAGCCGATTAATCAACAAGTTGTCGCCGTAGTGGGAGCGTCTTCTGCTCAAGAGGTCGGTTTTCCGATCATCACCCGACAACTATTCAACCCAAGAATTAGCCAATATAAGAATAGATTTACACAGGTGAAGGTGGATTATGTTTCCATTCTGGAATTGGGATAATGCTTGCTGCGGTGGAGAACCTGTTTCTCGGAAAACCAGCTTAGAGCGTAAGCTCAAGTTTCTTAAGGCAATGCGTGGCGATCTAGAAATCAGATTAGCTGGACTCAATGCCGCAATTGGCACGATTGAGGAGCAATTAAGCCAAGACGATACAGCACAGACTTTGTAAAAAGTCAAGGGTTACAGCAAAAACTGTGATCCAACTCGCCACAATCAGGATGCGCTAAGGGTGCGTTACGCTACGGCGGCAAACGCACCCTATTTTGAACTTCCAGCAATTCCAATTGTTTAACGTCCCTATTGCGGGAACTGGCGGTGCAATTGTCTCAACTCAGGTAAACGCGATCGCAGAACGTACTGTTTAAGTTGAGGGATTTTTTATGATGTAGAGGTAAAATTGTGGCATCTTGAATGGTAGGGTCGTGGAACGGTCTACTACGTCACTTATCCAGTTGCCAGAGTATTGAGGATCTAGGTGCTGCACCACGACGAGCGCCGCAGGAAAACTGGGTGGTAAGGCAGCCAGGATATGGCTTAGGACTCTCAGACCTCCCGCTTTTGCCGCCAGTACCTCCATTTTGAACTACGGTTGAGCGCAGTCCCCATCTACAATCACAAGATTTAGATGGGGGAATTTTTAATTGATGAATCTAAGGAGATGATAACCATTTTTGATATAACATGCAACTACTGTTGAAGAGAATAACAAACTATTGTTTTCCTCAACGCCTGCCTATGGTATGAATGTTAACGTTGTTTCACATAACTTAATACAGTTTAGGATTGCCGCTGATAAACCACAAAAAGACATAAACTTGGTCACGCATCGTTTCAGC
>NZ_JAVJZI010000190.1:0-4423 GCF_040223135.1 Coleofasciculus sp. G3-WIS-01 | reverse complement strand
TTTTACACTCAAATCACTTCTTTAGTCGAATACAGATGTTTAAATTTGAGCGACAGTAGCTTAAAGCTGGAAAGCACCTTAAGGTGTCATGACCCAGGTAGCGTAGTTCATTAAAGAACTGAGACTGGCTATCTCTACAGTGTTGGTATTGGTTGTCCATTACTGTCCACTGTTCGACGGATAGCGAAAATACTCCTCATACAACTGACAGCTTACCACCACGCGATCGCGAACCCAACGCACTAACCCGAAACTGTGCAGCTTCAACATCTCGATTGGATCAAGTTCTACCGCATCATTTGCCTTAAGCACCTGTTGATAAGCCACCGCTAAATCTGGATACTGGCGCAGCCTCCATAAATGGCGATGCAGGTGATTCCCATAAATTCCTGTATCTGTTGCTACAGTTTCTAATAATGATTTTAAACTCACCTGATGCTTGACCATTTCATAGAACATCAAACGCACCAAATAGGGAAATCCTGCCAAAAGTCCCATCAGCTGATCCAGTTCCTGGGATGATAAATAGAGTTGATGACGCTTTGCCAACTCAAAGACTTGTTCACGAGTAAACGGGGGTAACTGAATCCCTAACCCCACCGTCAACAGGGATTGATGCGGATGAAACGAAAGATAACCCTCTGTAGAATGAACTAGCACCAAGCGCAATTTTGAAAAGACGGGGATATCTTTGGTATCGTCTTGCCAGGAGTGTAATAATGCGAGAAAGTCTCCCGCGATCGCCGGATACTGCAAAACTTGATTCACTTCATCAACAGCTAATACTAAGGGGCGATCGCTGTGGCTGAGTAAGTAATCCTGGAAATAAAGCGTGCAGCTAATCAAACAGCCCATTTCTTCATCCCAATACTCATCCAGCTTCGGTTCTAATCCAAGTTGTCGTGTCACATTGACACAAAACCAGCGCAAAAATTTCGCGATCGCGCTGAACACTGGACTCTCCGCCTGATGTAAGCTTAATCGTACCGTCCGATAGTTCTGCTTTTGTGCATCAGCGAGAATTCTTGCCATTAACGAGGTTTTTCCCATCTGCTGGGAACCCTCCAAACGCAGGATGGTGGCGGGTTGGCGGATTTGCTGATAGCAGTCTGATTCTAGGGGCGATCGCTCAATATAATAGATAGAGTTTAACGCAACTTGTCCCTCTGGTACTTCTAAGGGGACAACCTGCCGAGGTTTGAGCGACTTAGTCGTTGCCAAACCCTTACCATTAAACAGTTTTCGTTCTAGTACCGAGCGAAAATTCGTCTTATTAACTTTTTCCCCACAGGCTTTTGAGAGTAAACGCCATAACTTCGGCGCGACGCCTTGCTTAATATAATTGGCAGAATAACCATTTTCCAGAGAAATCTGATCATACGTCTTAGGTTCATCCTGCCATGATGCCCACAGAATAGCTTTTTGAATATAACTCAGCGAATGACCGGTCTTGGCAACCAGGAATGTATCGATACATTCCAATACCTGATCAATTGGGCGATGTCCCTGTGTAATCATCGTACACCTTCTCAGCTTGCAGCGCGGCTACTCGCTATCCTCTCAGTTCAGGGTATGTCACGCCTTGTCAATTCATAAAAGTTCACTAAATTAGACGAAGTTGACTCCCTAAAGTTATCATTTTAATCTATTGACAATTCTAATTTATTGTGTATTAAACGAGAAGCGCCGAGGCCTAGCAGTTGATATTCCCTAACTAAGTTATCAATTTTCTATATTGACAAATCTATAAAATTAAACATGTTTTTCATAATCCAACATTCCGTTTAGTTTGTCAACCCTCTTATTTAAAGAGTTTGTAAATTTTTGGGGACAGCAATTAAAGATTAGATAAAGCTTCCCCTTTCATCAGCACAAAGCTGATGTCAAATTTATATATTGTTGATAGAGGTTAAATTTGGCATCATAATAAGTATAGATGGGTAGGTTATTAAACGCCATAAAATTTATTACTCAGTTTAATGAGGATGAGCTGGAAAAGAGGTCGCTGGTATTGATCCGCATTCTTGGCTAAAGCTATTAACCAAAAATCGCTGCTTATTTGAGTGATTGTAATGCGTCGTAACTGAATCGATCACAGTGCTGAACAGGCGTATAAGAATTCAAGGATTTAACCGGAAAGTTAGGGATTTCTCTTGTAAAACTAACAGATATAAGTTGGTCTAATAAAGAGTAACTTGTCTGGTCGAGTTTCCGGAATCATTAACCCTGATTTAGAAAATGGATTTAGATATCATGAAAATCCTTGTCGTCGAAGATAACCTAGACTTTGCCGAAGCTTTATTTGAATGTCTCACGTTTGAAGGCTATGTCGTTGATGTAGTTACAAATGGCGAATTGGCGTGGGAAAGGGCAATAGGAACAGACTACAACTTGATACTTTCTGATATCGAAATTCCCCAACTGGATGGGATAAGTCTGTGTAAAAAATTGCGTTGGTACGGCTATCGTCTGCCGATATTCCTAATGACAGGTTTAGCACCAGATTTACCGACCATCTCGACTAATGAAGCCAAGGCTAATGCTTATTTTTTCAAGCCGTTCAATTTCCAAGAATTGTTAGAGCAGATTCGATTTAACTGTACCTGTTCCTAGGTAAAGAATCTTAGGGGGTGGATGTTTGCTAAGCTACCAATAACCGCTCAACGAAATCAAAAGTTATGTACAGACAAGAAAATTCGCTCTTTTAAAGAGTTTAAACTCAATCCTTAAAATACCTTTCAATTATCATGTGCATCACAGGTTCTCTTGCTGATTTTTCTCTACCGCAAGTTTTTTGGTTACTTGAAACCGGACATCAAAGCGGTTTGCTAACTTTGCATCCTGACGATAGGGAGCAAACGTCCTCAAATAAAGCGTATTATATTTGGGTGTATCGGGGAAACCTTGTCGGGATGGCAAATTTGTTAGATCATCAAGGTTTAGTCTCCTTGATTGCCCAACGGCGCTGGCTAAAGGATAGCTGTCCATCCAGTCTCTTTGCTAAACTGAGTCGGTTATGTCCCCAGCATCAACCTTTGGGTTCTTATCTTAAAAAACAGGGAATTTTAACCAACCAGCAACTCAAGTGGCTATTCCAAGCTCAAGTTCTCCAGCCAATTTATGATGCATTTAAACTCAAATCAGGTCATTTTAGGTTTGACCATAATGTACCACTACCAACAATAGAAATGACAGGCTTGAGTATATCGGCGACACTAGCAACATTAATCGGACTCAGAAATTTGCCGAGTTGGGAGGCTTTGGCTGATCAGTTACCTGATCCGGATATCGGCTTAGCCAGTGTGGTGAATGTTAAACCTGATTATCCGTTAAATGACCTAGAGTGGCAAGTTTGGACTTATACTGATTGCATGGTGTCTCTCCAATCGATCGCCCAATACCTACAACTTCCCCTGAAAACGGTACAGCAGATTGCTTTTCGCTTAATTGCGATTGGTTTAGCCGAAGAGATTTTTCTAGAGGTAGAGGATAACTTTACCCCAACTGTTGAGTCTCCATCAGCAGGGTTACACAAAGACTCCTATCGGGAAACCGTCAGTTATTCATTTCTGCAAAATTTACTGGGATTTTTAGTCCCTAAAGCCTCTTAGATGGTTGGTGTAGGGGTGGGTTTCAATACTGCAAGCAGACGTTCCACGCCTTACGTCTGGAACAGGCTACCCCTAATTAATATAACGGTTTTTAGCGATGACGTTGGCGACGTGATCGATAAGAGGCGCGAACCCGCCGCACCAGTATCAATCCTAGGAAATAACTACAAATCGCACCAACCATTCCCACTGTAAAGCAGCCGACAAATAACGTCCCGATAATCTCAGATCCTAATTCTTTGAACTCCTGCCAAGATCCTAGGCTAATATCGGTTAAGCCATTTTCCTGGAGTAGCCATTGACCGACATGGAAGTTAAATGCATAAATCGGCACATACGTCAAGGGATTACTCACCCAAGTACCAGCCGCCGCGATAATCTTATTTCCGCGAAAGATAAGGGCTAGACATATACCTAAAATGGTTTGTAGCCCAAATAGGGGAAACAATCCCGCAAACACACCACAGGCTAAGCCGCGTGCGATCACTTCTGGGGGTCCAGAGAGACGAATTAAGCGCCAGTAATAGTATTGTATGCGGCGCCGGAAACTGGGTCTGATATAGCGGTTGCGATTGGGGGAAGGACAAATGGGTTCAGGCTTTACCTCTAATGATGAACGTTGGGGGCGAGTTTGCAAGGAATTTCTAGACATACAGGCTAGAGAATCTACTGTTACGTCATAAGCGATGGTGAAAGCCCTCGTGATTTATCCGAGGGATGAAACCGAGCAATGTGTTTAGTTTAGCAACTTTAGTTGCTTTTCTTTCTAATCTTAGGTATAATAATAATATGAGAAACAGAGTTTGTAGGTG
>NZ_JAVJZI010000188.1:0-62546 GCF_040223135.1 Coleofasciculus sp. G3-WIS-01 | reverse complement strand
TATTATTATTATACCTAAGATTAGAAAGAAAAGCAACTAAAGTTGCTAAACTAAACACATTGCTCGGTTTCATCCCTCGGATAAATCACGAGGGCTTTCACCATCGCTTATGACGTAACGTAGTGAATTAACACTCAGCCTGGTAAACTCTGGGCTTTTTTAAAAGCCCCCACCATAGCTGTACTCAGCTTGGTGGCGGGTAGTTTACCCTTCAATGATGAGGACGCACCCCATAATGGCGGTAACGTCGGTAATCCCGCAAAATCTGGTCATGATCGAAGCAAAGAGGCGAGGGAATATCCCATAAATTAAAAATATCCAGATTTTTGGCATCATCAGCGGCTTGGGGTTCCCCTATCGCGGTTGCTAGAAACACAATACTGAGGGTATGCTTACGCGGATCGCGATCAGGCGCCGAATAAACGTGAAACTGCTCAATTAACTCAACCTGTAAGCCAATCTCTTCTTTGGCTTCTCGAACCGCTGCTGTTTCCACCGATTCCCCATAATCGACAAAGCCACCAGGAATTGCCCAGCCGAGGGGTGGGTTTTGGCGTTCGATGAGAATAATTGGTCGGGAGGGTCGATCTATGAGTTCGACAATGATATCGACTGTGGGAACGGGATTTCGGTAAGTCACAAGTCAAGTTTATGTAACGGGTAGCGATCGCGGTGGGTAAGTCCTGTTTCAGAATACCTCTACTGGCAGACTCAAATCTACCACGAAGGCTCTTTTTTAACGCCTGCCTAGCGTGCTAATGTCGATAGGACTTGTTTTGCTGTACTATGGTCTATCTCTATGCAGATTCCTAGATCGAGTGGTATTTTGCTGCATCCCACTTGCTTCCCCAGTCCTTATGGAATTGGTGACTTAGGGTCACAGGCTTACGAATTTATTGATTTTTTGGCGGGTAGCGATCAGCGATTTTGGCAGATCTTGCCTGTTGGACCAACGGGGTTCGGTAACTCACCCTATATGTCTTACTCAGCCATGGCGGGAAATCCGATGCTGATTAGCCCAGAACAACTCCAAATGAAGGGGTTACTAACGGATGAAGATCTCGCTCATCTGCCCGAGTTTACCCCGGATTCTATCGATTTTGAGCGAGTCGTTCCCATGAAAAAATCGCTACTGCTCAAAGCATGCGATCGCTTTAAGCGGGAAGTGTCATCAGAACAACAGGATGAATTTGATAAGTTTTGTCAGCGTCACGCCTACTGGCTAGATGATTATGCCTTATTTATGGCACTCCACAATACCTTTGACGATGTCAGTTGGCATTTGTGGGAGCCAGACATTGCCAAAGCCGAACCGGAGGCGGTGAAGGAGTGGCGAGAACGGTTAAGCGATCGCATTTATTACCAAAAGTACCTCCAGTTTGAATTTTTCCGCCAGTGGTCGTGGTTGAAGGAGTATGCCAATGACCATAATATCCAGATCATTGGGGATATCCCGATTTATGTCGCCCACAATAGCGCCGATGTCTGGTCAAACCGAGAACTGTTTGCCATTGATGAGGAAACGGGCGAAGCCTCTCTCATGGCGGGTGTTCCCCCCGACTATTTCAGTGAAACGGGTCAATTGTGGGGGAACCCGATTTACAAGTGGGAACTGATGGAAAAAAATAACTATCAGTGGTGGATAAAGCGTCTGAAAATGATGTTTGAGTACGTCGATGTGCTGCGAATTGATCACTTTCGCGGATTTGAGGCGTATTGGGAGGTTCCCCAAGGTGAAGACACTGCCATGAATGGGCGATGGGTCAAAGGACCTGGAGCTAAATTTTTCAAAGTTCTCAAGCGAGAATTAGAAGGGTTGCCAATTATTGCCGAAGATTTAGGCGTGATTACCCCTGAAGTTGAAGCATTGCGGGATCAATTTGGGTTTCCGGGGATGAAGATTTTGCATTTTGCCTTTAGTGGAGAGCCAGATAATTTTTACTTACCCTTTAACCTGGAGCGCAACTGTCTGATTTATACTGGGACTCATGATAATAACACGACAATCGGCTGGTTTAAACAGCTCGGTGACGATGAACGAGAAAATGTGATTCGTTACTTAGGGGAGTTAAGTTCCCAAGGCATCCATTGGGATTTAATCCGGTTAGCCTACAGCAGTGTTGCTAATCTCGCCATGATTCCCTTGCAAGATTTCTTGGGTTTGGGTGCAGATGCTCAGATGAACCGTCCCAGTACATCCGAGGGAAACTGGAAATGGCGCTATCGAGCCGAGGCATTAACCGATCAACTGCGCGATCGCCTCAAAACCCTGACTTATACTTATGGTCGTACACCTAATGGGTCTTGATGTCAAGTCAGTTGCGCCAATCCCTGATCACAAAAAAGTGAGCGGAAATTCCCGTATCTTTGCGAGGAACCCGTGATCAGAGTGAACAGGGAAGACCAAATTGTCAAGTTTAGCCGCTCATCTCCTGGGCGGGGATAAGACAAGTCAAGACCGAGGATTAGCCGCAAAGGTCATTTCCTCAACCGCACCGGGGGCGCCCATTTGTTTAGCGCTTTGGTCATTAAACTCCACCAGGACGCCTCCGGCATTACCCGCCCGGACAATCAGTTGTTCATCCGCCACCCAAGTCCGCTGGGTTCCTTCGGGCAAGACGCCTTCAAATTCGGTTTTACCATCCACAACAACTCGAATCCAAGACTGAGCCTTCAGGGTGACACCAACCTGTACCGGTTTGCCATCTTGGCTAGCATGACTGACTTGCGCCGATTGGCTAGCATCGAGTGACTGTTTAGGTGGTATGGGTTGTGTATTTTTCGGTGTCGGGAACTGCTGGGCAGAAGGGATATTTTCAACTTCAATCACTTGGACTGCCGAGCGATTCAGAATGTACGATAAACCACTAACCGAACTAATCACCAACAGAATATAGAACAGGTAGAGATGAAGCGGTCGCAATTGAGCGGCGGGTAAATACTGCCAGCGGGGTTTCATCAACAGGACACCAGATCCCGCTGGAAAATCACGGGCAAATTCGGCGCCGTCGAGTTCCAGGGCTTCGGCAAATCGCCGGAGAAAGCCTTGAATGTAGACGGATTCTGGCAACAGGTCAAGCCTGCCTTCTTCAATCGCCTGTAAAAGCCGTGCCTGAATCCGTGTTTGAGCTGCCACTTCCTCTAAGGTAATCGACTTTTCCAGCCGACACTGGCGCAGGCGGGCGCCTAGAACTTCTAGCTTCTCAACTTGTTCCTGCTGCAAATTCCTCGTATTCTCCTTCATACACGGTACTCCTTGATATCTGCTGGCACGTTTTCGTAATGGTTAGTGAACTCGGTTGTGGAGGAAGCGAATTTCAAATTCTTCAAGATAACGGTAGTGCCCACTGAGCAGTATTGGTTCACCTGGTTGTTGTAATTGAATCGGACCAATTGCCGTGCGGTGCAGATGGATTACTGGATAGCCTAGCAGGTCAGCAACTCGACGAATTTGACGGTTTCTTCCTTCTGTCAAGACAATTTTAAGAAGTGTTTTTGACTGTTGCTGCTTCAGGACTCGAACTTGAGCAGGTAAAGTAGTTATACCCGATAAGTCCACACCCTGACGCCAAGCCGAGAGGATTGATTCAGAGGGATGACCCTTGACCCAAACCTGGTATGTCTTGGGAACGTGATGGCGAGGATGAGTTAGTTTATTGGTGAGCGTTCCGTCATTGGTAAGAAGTAATGCTCCTGTAGAGTCCATGTCCAGCCGTCCCACTGGATGGATTCCCTGACCTTTTCTAATGGTGCTGGGGAGTAAATCAAGAACTGTTTTACGTTTCAGATTACACGCCCGATCATTGGGACAAGTAGAGATTATACCCACGGGTTTATTGAGCAAAAGATAAATGGCATGAGGACGATTACTCGGTTTGAGATGTTGACCATTAACTTCGATTAAATCCGTTTCCGGATTAGCTTTTTGTCCTAGTTGCACCACAGTGCCATTTAGCCGAACTTGTCCGGCTATGATCATTTTCTCAGCTTGACGACGTGAGGCAATACCCCACTGCGAAAGAATTTTTTGTACTCTTTCCTCCATGGCTTGACTACCTGTGTAAGCTAGTGCGTCTAGACCCAGACTGTGCTGGTCAAGAGTCGATCTCCATCCCTATAGTAATTTTTCCAGCTCCGGCAGGGGGTTTGTTTGAAAATCTCCTGCTTTAAGGTTGCGGGAGGGATACGTCTGCTCCTGGCACTGACCAGAATAGACTATGTACAAATATTACAAGAATGGGGATAATTGCAAGCATTCGGTTTTTTCACCCGCTCATTGCCCGGTTCGAGTTATACCACAGTTGTGTCAGAATACAGGATTGACCCGGAATTTTTGGCAATGGGCGTGAATAAATCACAAGCGGGAACAGGCAAAGGCAGCCGGATGATCAGTACGGTGGTGTCACCTGCGGTACAGTTATGGCTGCGATCGCAGGTGGAAACCGTGGAGACACTGCACTTTAAGCTGATGGGTCGCGATCGCGAAATTCTGCGGGGACACATTCCCACGGTGTCTATTGCGGCTCGTCGTGCTGTCTATCAAGGATTACACCTGTCGCAGCTCCAGCTAGATGGTACAAATATTCGCTTCAATCTCACTCAGGTGTTTAAAGGCAAACCCCTACGCCTCCTAGAACCTTTACCAGTCGCGGGTCAACTCGTACTGCAAGAGAATGACCTGCAAGCGTCTCTGGGCGCTCCCTTATTATCAAATGCTTTAACGGATTTACTGAATACATTTATTAAATCTTATAATCGACCGGATCAGTATCCACCCCTGGGTGAGTCTAAAATGAACTGGCAGCAGATTACTATTGATGGGGAGCGACTAACCCTCAAAGGAGCACTGATGCACCATCCAACCAGAGAAACCTCCATTGTGATGGATGCGGGCATTCAACTGGCGACACCTCAACAACTGCGACTCCACCCCCTCCAGATTCAAATTAACACTCAACAGCCTCCGATAACGTTAGAACATTTCACGATTGATTTAGGGTCAGAGGTTGATCTAAAAGAACTAACTCTAACTCCAGGACAATTAATTTGTCGCGGCTGTATCAAAATCATACCTTAATGGGTGAAGTCGATTTCATCCTTGAGAGTGTTGGGATCAACTGGAAAATTGTTTTACTCTCAAATAAGCTATGGGGCTGTTAAACTTGACAGGAATTGCCGTACAGGTATATCGATCCCGAAAGTCAGGATTCAGTCACCCGTACAGCATTGGGTAGTGGTTGCGAGAAAAGTTATTGTGAAAGTTGATACAAAACCTTCCATCCGATTGGTTGAAGATGCCACCAAAGAACTAGTAGATTGGGCGGCGACTATTGAGCATTCAGACGCCACCTATTTTGAAAAAGCTCAAGTCATCGCCAAACGCTTGGGGGCGCATTACCGTCCCGATGGGTTAACCGAAATTGGCTTCTGGACACCCCGGTTATTAGCGCAGGTGATGCGGAAGATGGAAATCTATCTGGAAGTCTTAACCCCCCTGGCTCCGATTGATTGTCGGGCGGTTGAGCAAACCGTCACCTTTCGCCGCGATCGCTTATTCTTACAACAAGAAGGTGAATACCATTGGGGTGTCGTCGCCGGGATGCGCCCCGGAAACCGGGAGCAAATGGGATCGTTTTACTGGCTGCGCTTTGTCGATCAGCAAGGGAAACTACAAGCGATTCGGGATACGATTCCCTATTCGATGCCCTACGGCGTGTTCGGACCGGCTGAACTGTATGACATAGCAAGTTTACAGCAACAACGAGCCGATCTAGATTACTTCAAAGCCACCAGTGTCCAGTCTGATCCCCTAGCGCTTCCTCGCGTCCGAGCACCTCAGAACATTTTACAGCTACATGTTGGCACAGCCTCTAAAGAGGGAACAGTTGAAGGGTTAACCCGTGTTTATCGCCAAATTGCTAGTAAATTAGCCGGACATCTCCCCTTAACCCCAGCCGAAGAAAACTATGTGGGTTATGATGCCATTCAGCTACTCCCCCTGGAACCCACGATTGAGTATCGAGATGAATACAGTCCAGAAAGTGAATTTTTTGTCTGTACGGCGGAAGAGGGAGATGATCTGCAAATTAAGCTGAGAAAACCCCATACCCAGGATTGGGGTTATGACGTACCAATTTTGGGATCGAGTGCTACAAACGCAGCGCTTTTGGGTAGCTTGCGTCCCGATGAATTGGTAGACTTTATCGCTACCCTGCATAATTTTCCCACAGGTCCAATTCAAATTATCTATGACCTCGTTTATGGTCATGCAGATAACCAATCGGAGTTACTCCTGCATCGCCAGTTTCTCAAAGGACCGAATATGTACGGTCAAGACTTGAACCACCAGTTACCCACAGTACGGGCGATCTTTTTGGAAATGCAGCGGCGTAAAATTAACACGGGAGCCGATGGGATTCGCATTGATGGGGGTCAGGATTTCCGCTTCTTTAATCCTTTGTCTGGACTGGTGGAATATGATGACGCCTACCTGCTGGCGATGAGTGATGTGGTTCAGGATATTGAGGGGAATCAACGACTATTATTCACCATTTTTGAAGATGGTCGTCCCTGGCCCGCTGAAGGGTGGGAAGAGATCTCGACCTATCGTGAATTAATTCATCTTAAACCGGACTCCTACCAATGGGGACCCCTGATTTTTGCCCATAACACCCCAGCCTTAGAAAAATTTTGGGATCGCAAATGGCGCCGGGTTTGTGAGGTGATCTTTGAAGGTGACCATTGGATCACCGGTTGTGGGAATCATGATACCGTGCGGCGAGGCAATCAAATCCCGCTCGATGCCCAGATTAATTGGAATTTGGGAACTACGCTGCCAGAGGTGTTAAAAAATGCATATGATAACCCGGCGGTAACGCTTTGGGTGTATGGGTTTAGTCCGGGATTACCCATGGACTTTATCAATGCAACAATGCACGCCCCTTGGATGTTTTTCCGCAATACAGATGAACGCTATGGTGTCAAGGTGGTTTCTGAGGAAATTGGTTTCTTGGATTGGCAAGTGACGCCAGAACTCTATGAGATACCAGAGAGTTTTAGTCGGTTGAAGTCTTTGGGATTTAGTCAGCTAGAGGAATTGCGGGAGTTTGGCAGGGCGCTGCAAGTTGCCATGCTTGAAAAGGACTACAATCTAGCCGAAGTGGTTCAAGCTTGCCAGTTCTGTTTGGGAGAAAATACGGAGCAGTGTGATATTGAGCCGCTCAAAAAGTTGAATAAACCAGAAATGGTGAGTTTCTTGAAAGGGTTAACCATTGACAAGCTCAAGGCATTTGCTTTGATGTTTATGGAAGACTGTTATGAACTGTGTAATGTCTCCCACTATGAGGACAAGCTTGATCAAACAAGAACTGAGTATAACCTTAACCTGCGTCGTTTCCGCCATGCTCATCCTTGGTTAGCTCACAATTTAGCCGGAATTGATCGATTCAATAAAATCTCTGATGAGGAACGGACGGTTTATTACGGGGTTCGCAGTAATCCTGATGATCATGAGGAACAAATCGCCATGGTAGCGCAGATGGGTGGAGAACCGGTGACGGTTACCGTGGGAGACTGGCTGCAATTGGATATGAGTGAATGGCAAGTCGCGATCGCGTCTCCGGGTTTGGATAGTGAACCCTTGGCAGATTTACGCTGCTTCGAGTTAGCTGATTCTCAAGCCGTGCTGTTAAAGCGAGTGGGTAAACCCGAATAGTCTCGGTTTTTGGACATCTTAACGGTTCGGTAGGGGCAATTCCTGGATTGCCCCTATTTCAGCGCATTCTCAGAAAACCTAATCAATGGACAACGTGTATCGGGACAGAAAATCCAATGTAGGGGCGGGTTTAGGGAAAAAATTAATGAAGTCACCCATCATCTTTCGACAAAACCCGCCCTGCTCCACCCTTTCATCCCGGCATTTTTGAGGTGCGATCGCGGTTGGGAAGCCGGTGGGTTTTGTTGTCCGGTTTAGAATTAATTGATTGCCTTGCGGTGGGGGAATGGGCGGGTGCAAGTTGTTCCATTATCGGTGACTAGCTGGATTGATTACCTAAACCCGCCCCTACATCTAACTTTTTGGACTTGTAAAAATAACCGTCGCGATTAATTTTCCCCTAATCTAAACCGTAAACCTTATAATTTTGTCCGATTACTTATCACCGGATACCTTCGCCAACGTCAATGAACAAAACACCTCGTCAGTTTTCCCAATCCCGCATCGTGAGTCGGGATAAGCGCAGCCGGTTTGATATCGCTCGAAAAGGAATATCCCACAGCCATTGGCGTGATCCTTACCATTTACTTTTGACGCTGGATTGGTCTTGGTTCTTCGTGCTGATTGGGGGGGGTTATATACTCATTAATGTTGTATTTGCTGTTTTGTATTTGGCAGGCGGTGATTGCATAGAAAATGCCCGTCCGGGTTCGTTCTGGGACGCTTTTTTCTTCAGTGTTCAAACCATGGCATCGATTGGCTACGGTGCGATGTATCCCCGCCCAGACTGTACCTACACAAATATCTTAGTCACCATTGAATCCCTAACTGGTTTAATGGGACTCACCACGGCGACAGGATTAATGTTTGCCCGTTTTTCTCGTCCTACCGCCAGAGTTCTGTTCAGTCGTGTGGCGGTTATTACTGTTCAGAATGGTGTGCCAACGTTAATGTTTCGGATGGCGAATGAGCGCTATAACCAAATTTTGGAAGCGCAGTTAACGGTGAGTTTGCTGCGTAATGAGATCACAGCAGAAGGGGAATTTATGCGTCGGTTTCATGACCTAAAATTGGTTCGTAGTCAGACGCCTATTTTTACGTTAACTTGGACGGCGATGCATCCTATTGATCAGAGTAGTTCTTTGTTTGGGATGACGCCAGAGTTGCTAGCTGAAGCCGAGGTGGAAATTGTGGTAACGTTTACGGGGTTAGATGAAACTGTTTCCCAAACTATTCATGCCCGTCACTCGTACATTGCTGAGGAAATTATCTGGAATCAGCGGTTTGTGGATATCTTATCAAGAGGTCGAGATGGACGGCGAATTATTGACTATCGCCGCTTTCATGATGTAATGCCAATGTGAGTGAGAATAGATCTAAGACTAGAAAACTCGTAAAATAGATAATGAAGGCTTGCGCCCAGAAAACCAGTAAAATCTATTGCACCACTTTAGCTAACTAAGGAGGTAAGATTGAAAGCCAGGTGGGGAGTCCGTTTATCGTTTATCTGTCCAATTCATTGACCAAGTCACTCGGTTCACCCGGATAAAAGCTATCCTCTAAAATTTCTGCCAAACTGTAAGGACACTCTGCTGGAAAAGTACGTCTGGGGAGTTTTGTTTCTCCAACAGCTAATAGAACGCCTTTAGTATACGCTTTCTGGAGTGCTTCTTCCAGATAAGGTTTAAGACTGGGATTCTCTTGCAGCAATTCAGACACATCTAGACGCTGTACGCGAATTGTCACTACCCAACTCTGACTCCGGAATTGCGGTTGGTACTGCCATTTCAACAAATGTCCAATTAGCACCGTTAACCGATTTCGCAATTCCTGGCGTTGCTGTTTCCCCAAAGATTCAATCTCCTCAATCAGATTCCCCAAATCAAGCTGACTCCATTGCTGTTGGCGGAGTAACGACGCTTGTTCCTGTGTCCAAGCATAGAAATCAGTTTCGTAGAGGTTGGGTGTAGGGATTGCTGTCTGTTGGTTCGTTTCTGGTGCTGGCATCACGATTTTACCACCTCAACGTCTCTCTATAAGTCAATTTTAGTTTATAGTTGATCAATCATATCCCAAACACGGTTGATGAGTACATTCCGCGTTGGTATTGCAGGACCAGTGGGTTCCGGAAAAACTGCTTTATTGGATGCTTTGTGTAAGGCGATGCGAGCATCCTATCAAATTGCTGTTGTCACCAATGACATTTACACCCAGGAAGATGCCCAGTTTTTGGTAAACTCTCAAGCATTAGAGCGCGATCGCATCCGGGGTGTGGAAACGGGAGGTTGCCCACATACGGCGATTCGAGAGGATGCCTCCCTGAATTTAGCAGCAATTGAAGAGTTAGAACAAAAGTTCACCCCATTAGATTTAGTCTTCTTAGAAAGTGGGGGAGATAACCTAGCCGCCACCTTCAGCCCGGAACTCGTCGATTTGACTATTTACGTGATAGATGTCGCCGCCGGTGACAAGATTCCCCGCAAAGGTGGACCCGGAATTACCAAATCGGATTTGCTAGTAATTAATAAAATAGATTTAGCGCCAATGGTTGGGGCTGATTTGGGCGTGATGGAACGAGATGCCAAAAAGATGCGAGGCGATAAGCCATTTGTATTTACGAATTTAAAGACTCAAAACGGATTGACAACCGTTATTGATTTTATCAAGCTCCAGATGGGGGAGACTTGACAAACTCTGTTTAATTGGCTAACAAATCCGGTGAGAGAGCCGGAGACAACAACATTCAGTAGTTAACCTGTCCTTATCCTACCTTACGCCCGGAAACTTTAGGGGCGCTTTCGCTTTGCTCCCGATTCAAGGGCTCACACTAATTCATTTGATTAGCATAGATTTGCTCATTTTCGTTCCCTTGGGGATAAGGTTTTTGGGGAAAAGTCATCACGTAAGGTCTTGCCATTGCTAAGTAACGTACAGCAATGCCAGAATGAAGATGGTGTACATCGTGATTGACTGTTGCTTGAATCACCGTTGCACCAAAAATCCGCTCTGCCCATCTGGAGAGAGCATTGGAAATTTTCATCTCAAATGTTCCATATTGTCCTTTTTGGTGATGCACCAAACGGAAGAACACTAGATCCCCAACCCCGTAAACGATTCGTAGGGATAACCAAAACCAAAAGAATTTTGCTCCTCCTAACCCGACTAAGATTCCTAACAACAATAGCTTAATGATTAAATGGAGTCCGAGTTGAAGATTGAATCCATTAACGACTAAAAAGCGAATAAAACTTTGCTCGGGTGCAGTCAAGGCATTCATGAAAACCACGAAAAAATTTCCTCGGATATGGTAACTATCTGGGTCTGACTCGGTGGCTGGAGTCCGATGATGCTCCAGATGAATCTTACGCTTTTCTGTATAACTTAGTGTCAAAACCGATAGTGGAACAGGACTCATTCCCAGACAGCGGATAACACCGTTTATCTGTTTATCGTTTCGGATGTGGAAAAGTTCATGTACATTAATAATCCAACGAGGCAGTGTAACAGCAACAATGGCAAATAAAATCAAGGGAGAGATAAATTCAGCTATAAACAAAACATATCCTGCCACCAAAAGCAGAGCAGCCACAGCACAATGACGGATATATTGGCTGGCATCTTCATCGGTAACGATGTACTCGGTTGGACAAGATTTGGTGCTTGGCTGCATCGTGTTTTTCAACATTCTCTCATCGGGTTTGGGTTGACTTTAGTATTTTACACAAAGCTCTGTATGGATGGCAAGATAATTATCATTCTCATCCACGTCTTTGTTCGAGGGTAAGCCTGTCATAATCAACGTAAATTGTAGGAGTACAACGGGAGCATGTCACTTACTTACAAAACTGACATGATCCCAGAAGAGTATTCCTGGAATTAAACAGACTTACTTTTCTAAAGGTTCACCAGCCTCCTTCCAGCCATTAATACTGGGAGGAAAACTACGAACATTCGTGTAACCTAACAACCGCAATGCCGTCATGCCAATTGCCGTGCGATGCCCACTAGAACAGTATAAAACAACAGGTTTATCCGTGGGAATTTTATCTAAATTTTTAGTCAGCGATCGCACGGGAACATTAATAGCGCCAGGAATGTGTCCTGAAGCATATTCTGACGGTTCTCGCACATCAACTAATACTAGATTATCCTCCTTTTTTAGCTTGTTTTTTAACTGATTCACTGGCATCACCGTATAGTAATCTCGTGGTAGAGAATTCAGCAACTGATCGACTGCTGTATAGACTTCTGCGCTAGGTGGACGCATCACCTTAGATTCTACGGCGGCTAGGGCATATTTAGGAAAGAATACACCACTCAATAGCGTTAAAATCAGTAACCATCCCAGGAGCATTACTGATATCTTTTTGTTTGTTTTCATCATTATTTTTCCTTGATAAAGTTGTTTATTCATTGTTGGTATCGAAAATTTATCAATGGATAATTAATAATTGATAATTGACAATTGATTAATTGGGTCTAAGACCTCTTCGTTTACGAAGAAATTAAAAAATATTTTCCTTAATTTCAATCCTCTTCTTTTAAGGAGAGGTCATTATCCATTGTTCATTATCCATTGTCAATTGGTGAACGTCAGCAACATATTCCCTGAAAGGTTAGGCTTTAAGGCAAGATTAAACCTAACCAAATTTGGATAACTTTGGCACAATTACTGCTTTGATTATTCTCCCTACCCATCTCATATTTCATAACCCATTCACTCCTGTCACTAAACAGAAACCGCTCGATTTTCTTCCCAGGGGCGGGGACCCGATTCCCGACGAATATCTCGCCAAATCTGAGTCGCTGCTAAAGCACCATCTCCAGCCGCCACAACCACTTGATTTAACCCCACCTTCAAGTCTCCAATCGCAAAAATTCGCGGGTGAGACGTCCGCCCCATTTTATCGCTAATCAGATTACTACCCTTGACATCCAAATTGAATCCTTTGAGATAAGTATTGTGATAGCGTGACCCCATAGAAATCAATCCAGTTTCTAAGGGAATAATTGACCCATCCGCTAACTCAACTCCCGTCATCTGGTGATTTTTACCCAAGAATTTCTTAATCGGGGTTTCCACCAAACGATAACCATGATTTTGCAGTTGGGAACCCATGGAGTCACTCACCTCAAACATTCCATGGGTGAACACGGTGATATAAGGTGTAAACCAACTGAGATTAAACACCATTTCCTCAATACTAGCTTCACTACCCGCAAAGAAACCACATTGTTTATCTGTCATTTCGTAGCCATCACAAACCATACAGACATGCAAGTTATATCCTGCATAATCAAAGACATTTTGCATATCCTCCAAAGGGGGTAAATTGTCGATAATGCCACTCGCAGCAATTAAGTATTTCGAGCGTAAGACGGGGTAAATACTATTTTTACGACCCACTTTCACCCGCACGGCAAACCTATCTCCCTCATCCACCACTTCCTCAACATAACCATTCAGCATATCGCCATTTAAAGATGTATAATGCTGTTTCCCTTGTTGCAGCAGGACACGACCCGGAGTATCCGGTGGTAAGCCTAAATAATTGTGCAATTCCTGCATCCAGAATGAGCGAGCTTTGCCTTTATCAATAATTAAGCTTGAAAGGCGAAATCGTTGCAGATAGATTCCAGCAGAAAGTCCACCCGCGCCGCCGCCAACGACAATCGCATCGTAAATGTGATTCAGACGTTCAGGTAGATTTTTTTTCGTGAGTTGCATGATTTTAATGGTTCTAGAAAACTGAGAAAGACTTATTCAGTAAGCTTTAGCTTACTTGAGCTTTGGGTTCCAGAAATTTATTTATTTGTTGGCTCCCAATTCTCGCTTCCACCCCTATTTGGCAATAAGCTAACAAGACTGACTTTTGCAAAAATTCTGTTATGACACATCTCTACTTTTAGTAGCCACTCCAGAAATATGAGGGCTAACAATTGGAAAAGAAACCTGAAACTGTTGATAATTTAGGTTTTCAAATCCAGCCTTTTCTAACGCCATCCAGGTTTCCCGATTTGGATGACACCCATCAAACACTGTTTTCCAAATCGGCTCAATGCTACCTTGAATCCGCCGTTGCCAACTGCCAGATTCAGCCGCCACATGTTCAACAAACAAAAAGCGACCCCCTGGCTTAAGAACTCGCCGGATTTCTTGTACCGTTGCAGGAAGATTGCTGACGGAACAGAGGACGTAGGTACTGACAACAGCATCCACACTATTATCATCAACATCAATCCGTTCAGCCGACCCACTTTTTATATCAATCCTGTCCAACCCAACCTGTTGGGCTTCCTGTTCCAGGTAGGAATGCATAAAGGGATTCGGTTCAACGCCTATCCAATGAATGTCAGTGGGATAATACTCTAAATTAACCCCAGCCCCCGGTCCAATTTCTACAATCTTACCCTGTAAATCGGCAAATAAAGCCTGCTTGAGTTGAGCTAGGGTAGAATGGTCACCGCAATTTACCAATTGAATGGCATTTTCATCCGCCGTGTTTGCTTTCGCCATTCCCCAAGCAAATAACTGTTTGTACCAGTTTGAGCAGGGTTGTATTTTCAGTACCATAATGATTCACCATTCACAATCAGGGAACTTTCATGGTAGCAAGTCAACATCAAGGTTGTTTCCTATCAGCGATTCACTTACGAATTGGTTTCAATCTCTAAGCCTAACCGTCGCCATTCCACCATACCGCCCGTGATGTTAAACACTTTAGCAAAACCCGCTTTAGCCAGTTGTTTGGCAGCAATAGGACTGCGATGGGCGGTTAAACAAATAACGGCAATGGGTTTATCTTTGGGCAAATCTTGGAACCATGGTGGTAAAACCCAGCGGCGAAATATCGGGATCATGCCGATAAGAATGCGGGGTAAACTGAGGTTAATTGCGCTGGTAGCGTGACCCATAGCATATTCAAACCCACTGCGGACATCAATGAGTAAAGGCTGATTTGGAGATTGGATAAATTCGTGGGGAGAACAGTCTTTGACAGAGGGCGAGAAAGAGGAGACAGAGTTCATAGGTTATTGCCAATTCAAAATGTTAAAACTCAATAGCATTGCTGTTTCCATAGACATTTTTGACCGAAAGTCTATAGTAACGTGGAAAATGCAACAAAATCTCATACCATTTCTTCGTAACATGGCACTGATTCATTCACCCCTCCCAACCTCCCCTTACTAGGGGGAGGTGCCGTAGGCGGTGGGGTAAAAGTACAACGTCATACAGAATTGGTATCAGACAAAATGATTAAAGTTTACACCCACCACGGTGTTTCTCCAGTGCGGGGATCAGTTTCCGTCCAAGGCGCTATGCGGATGTAGTCACCTTCGATGTTAACCTGCACCAGCTTCAGGGGACGGTCAGCCGGACCTCGGACAACCGAACCATCTGGACTATAACGAGACCCGTGACAGGGACATTGAAATTGTTGGTCGATATTGTTCCAAGGAAAGGTACAACCTAAGTGGGTGCAGTTATCGACAATTCCGATTGAGTTTAAGCTGTTATCGTCGGTAACGGTTAAATACGTCGGTTCACCTGCTAAACCCGCAACCAAAGCACGGGCGCCTGCACCTTGGGCGACGATTTGGGACACTGGGATGAAATTCCCTAATTTATCTTTGGCGATAATCGAACCATCTGCGCCCCCTTCTTGGGGTGGGACAAAGAATTTAGCGGCTGGATAGAGGGCGGCGCTAGTTGTGGCGGCGATAGTAGCCCCGGTGAGGAAGTTGAGAAGCTGTCGCCGAGACATTGAGGGACTTTGCATCGATAGACTGTCTTCCATGGATATCCTCCGATTTGTGTAAAAAAGATTTACGACTTGTTACCTAGTTTAATAACTATTTTACTATTTAGTCAAGTAATAATTTTTGGGAGAGATGATCTGCTTCAGGTGTGGGTAATTTTTTCGTAGTACCCTCGTTACCCTCGTTCCTAGGCTCTGCCTAGGAATGCTCCTTTTGAGGCTCTGCCTCCCCTGAAAACGAGTGCGAGGGTTGTGGCTTAAGTTGACACGGATGGCAAGGGAGTGATTTTTACACACTTCCTACAGGTGTTTCGTTGTGGGGCATAGCTCAGTTCATATAGAATGCAAATATAGTTACAAAGTTGTATAGTTTTAATAAACCGTGGTGTAATCATGGCTCATATTGTGGTAATCGGTGCGGGTATTGGCGGACTACCCACCGCTTACGAACTGCGGCATCTCCTGCCTCACGTCCACCGAATTACGTTAATTTGTGACAAACCTAAATTTACGTTTATTCCCTCTCTCCCGTGGGTTGCGTTCAATTTGACTCCACTCCAGCGAATTCAAGTAGATATTGCTTCTGTGGTGAAATCCCGTCAAATTGAGTTTGTTCAAGGTAAGGTAACTGGTATTGACCCCCACGCTCAATGGTTAAGGGTGGGAGATCGGTCAATTGATTATGACTATGTAGTGATTGCTACCGGGGCAGAATTAGCCCTAGATACCATACCAGGGTTAGGACCCGATCGCGGTTACACCCAATCGGTGTGCAATCCTCACCATGCTTTGATGGCAAAACAAGCGTGGGCAAAATTTCTGGAAAATCCCGGACTCTTGGTTGTGGGGGCGGTTCCGGGTGCGAGTTGTATGGGACCGGCTTATGAGTTTGCCCTATTAGCCGATTGGATATTGCGGCGACAGGGATTGCGAGAACAAGTACCGATTACGTTTGTTACCCCAGAACCTTATGCGGGTCATTTGGGAATTGGGGGTATGGCACATTCGGCGGAGTTGGTAACTGAATTAATGCGTCAACGGCAGATTGAGGTGATTGAGAATGCTGAAATTACTGCCATTCATCCGCAGCAGATCACTTTGGCAGAAGGTCATACGCTACCATTCCACTATGCCATGCTGCTACCGCCGTTCCGGGGACCGCGCTTTGTCCGAGATGTTCCGGGGTTGAGTGATGAGAAGGGTTTTCTACCTGTATTACCAACGTATCAGCATCCCTCATTTCCCTCTATCTATAGTGCGGGGGTGGTGGTGCAGTTATCGCCACCGGAAAAGACTCCTTTGCCTATCGGTGTGCCAAAAACAGGGCAAATGGCGGAGGCGATGGGTATGGCGGTGGCGCACAACATTGCTAGAGAGTTGGGTGTGATTCAAGCTGCACCGATGACGCCAACTTTGGCAGCAATTTGTATGGCGGATTTTGGTGATACGGGAATTGTATTCTTAGCTGATCCCGTTTTACCTGATCCGAAAACGGGTCAACGGCGACGTGCGATCGCAAAACGGGGTCCTTGGGTAAGCTGGTTGAAGATTGCCTTTGAGCGATTCTTCCTAACTAAGATGCGATGGGGGTTATCTGTACCTTGGTTTGAGCGTTGGGGTCTGCGTTTATTGGGTTTGTCGCTAGTGGAACCAATTCCACTATCAAAGGATTATCCAATTGAGTCAAGTCTACAGACGAGATAAGCGATTCAAGCGGATATTCGTTTCAAGTTACATCCTGCATCATCCTCAATCAGCCGATTGGATGTAAGGGAGGTAAAATTTATACAACTTGAAACCTGAACCCTATATTGCCACTGTCAATAAAATAGTAATTATGTACTACATAAACATAGACTTCGACTATAATACTAAGTATGTATGTTTGCTTTAAGATTGTTTTAATTTGCGGGTCTGGGCTATGATCGATTGTCTCAATGCAGCTCGCTACTTCATTGTCAGAGCATACGAGGACGGTATAGAAGCTGAAATGACCAATATGAAGGTTCAAAAGCTTCTGTATTATGCACAAAGTCTACATTTAGCCTTGTACGATGAGCCATTGTTTGATGAGGAAATCCAAGCATGGCGGTACGGTCCTGTTTGTCCTCCTGCTTATAGATTTTATAGTAAATTTGAAGCTGAACAATTACCCATTCCTACCCAAGAATTCTTGTTACAGATACCTGATGACAAGCAAGAGCTATTAAAAGAAACGTGGGAATATTTCGGTAGCTATCATGCCTATCGACTGAGTGGCATGACTCACTTCGAGTTTCCTTGGCGCAAAGCTCGCAGGGGATTACCACCTGAAGCAAGTTCAACTGAACCCATTCTGCGAGAGGATATGAAAGAACTCGGTCATCAAAAGCTCGATGTCATAGAACGTGACAATCCTGCGTATGAGTCGGTAATGTCCAAAATTCTGACGGATGTTCAGACTTCACAATGCCCAAATCGCATTCAGAAAGGAGAAGTGCGTGACTGGCTCAAGTCAATTCTTGATTGAAGAATCCGATAATTTCAAACGTTCTTTCAAGAAACTTGCCAAAGTTCATGGCGCTAGTTTTGTTGAGCTTGTCGCCGACATCTTAGAAGATTTAACTGAAGATCAGTATCCCAGAAACTCCCGAAATGAACCGTTGCCGGGAAAGATTAAATTAACAGAAGGATGGACATTTCACAAGTTAGAGTTTAGGATTTCCAAAGGGGCTTCCGGACAAATCAGATTGATGTATTTAGTCAATACGACTACCTGCATAGTCAAACCTGTTTGGATTTATAGTCATGAGCAGTTTACCAAACGTCCTGGCGACCGAGATATACAAAGTGTTATTAAGGAAATTCTAGACTGTTAACTTTTGAATATTCTTCTGCTTTTTTCTTTACTTCGCCATTAATTCCATTTTAGCAGGGCTTTGTATCTCAATTCTGTGCTGATTAGGTTACTATTGGGGCATAAAACCTAGGTAGAGCTAGCATGGGAGTCCTTGAAACTAACCATTTTGCAGAGTAAGTCCGGAAGAGTCAGGCTTAAGCTATACTAAAGTCTAAAGCTGGACAACTAAGAGACGGTAAGTGCAATGGTTCAAAAAATTGCCTTCTTTAATCACAAAGGTGGAGTCAGTAAGACTACAACCACATTTAATCGGCTCTTCCGGACTTACTATGCCAAACTGTTAGTTAAAATGGCTCCAGATCTAGTTATACCGTGATTTTATGCCTCAACAGTCTAATTTAACTCAAAATAACGCCCAAAAACCCTTAACAAGGTTTTTGGGCGTCGTCTGAGGCAATGCCAGCATAATAAGTCCGGAAGAACCGTATTTATAGTTTGGCGAAATGAAACGTGAAATCTTCTTATTGTCGGTGGCTCATTTACTCCCCTTGACCATCAACCTGATTCGGCTCCGGTAGGAATTCAGGATTCATGATTTGTTCTGGAGTGTAAGGACATGCTTCGGGAAAAACCTGTTCACCTAAGTGAGTTGCTTCTGTGCTGGATCATATCGTGGACTTCTGGTCATTAAGCTATCTGTACTTGATCATAAGTTAGTTTGACATAAAAGGACGAGGCTTGTATCCCTAGTTCTCGGTCAGCGCGTGAGTATTTACGCACATCCTCAACCAGACAACCAAACAATTATAGAGACGTTGCATGCAACGTCTCTATAATAATCTAAATGATATTATCTGTGAGTGAAAGGCTAATCTAGCCGGGAGCCACCTGAACAATCAGCGATCGCTTATCAAAAGACTGGACTTTCCCCGCTTCGCCGAGATCTGCAATCACACGCTCTAGCAGTTCGTTTGCGCGATCGCGATGCTGATGTTCTCGACCTCTCAGACGCACCTGAAACTTAACTAAATTACCTTTATCCAACCAGTCTAGCGCTCTTTTGATGCGTAAGCCGTAATCGGATTCACCAACATTCGGACGCAATTTCACTTCCTTAAGCGTTGGTTTAGAACTTTGGCGTTGACGCTTTTTCTGCTGGTACTGATGTTTCCCGTAGTCCAAAACCTTCGCCACGGGACCGTCTTTAGTTTCAGAGACGACTACTAAATCAAGTCCTGCATCCTTAGCGACTTGTAGAGCCTCACGGGTATCAGTCAAACCACGATTGTTATTTTCATGGTCAATCAACAAAACCTGAGGTGATCTGATTTTATGGTTCATCAGTTGTTTCTGTTTCTTAGCGATAAGACTTTCCTCCTAAGTTCAATAGAATATCCTATGGGCTAACTCCTACAAGGGTAACCCAATCCTGATCACCTCACATCCCGCTAAGGTTTGACAAAGGTGATGGTCGATTAGACCTCAGCATTGACATTCCCCCGGTTAAAACGCGGGGGCTTTTTTTGCAACAGCGTTACCCACACGGTAACACTAATCTAGGATGGAACAATCTGAAGCACCAGCGCCCGCCGATCAAAAGACTGAACTTTGCCAACTTCACCCAGATCAGTCACCACCCGCTCCAGCAGTTCTGTGGCGCGATCGCGATGTTGATGTTCCCGACCCCGCAGACGCACCTGAAACTTCACGGAATCGCCTTTTTTCAACCACTCAACAGCTCTGTTGATGCGTAAGCTGTAATCGGACTCGCCCACATTTGGACGCAGTTTCACTTCCTTGAGCGTTGGCTTGGAACTCTGGCGCTGGCGTTTCTTCTGTTGGTACTGATGCTTACCGTAGTCCAATATTTTTGCCACGGGAGCCTCTTTACGCTCAGAGACTACCACCAAATCCAGACCTACATCTTTAGCCAGTTGTAAAGCCTCACGAGTATCGATCAAACCGCGATTGTTATTCTCGTGATCAATCAACAGAACCTGAGGAGACTTGATTTGACGGTTGATTCGTTGCTTGTCTTTGCTAGTTATAATACCTTCCTCCTACAACTCCATTTGCGGCTAGCTAACTCCTCTTTTAGGATAGCGCAACCCAAACCAACTCACACCATGTCCGGTGGTGAATAGGGGACAATAGAGAAAACATCTCCTCGCAACCGATGTGAGGAATCCTCGTCTAATACAGGAGGAAAAATTATGACCACTCAATCAACCGCCACATTTACCTCCGTCTATGGTCCAGTGGACTCTTGGCGCTACGGGCGATCGCTAGGGATTGATCCCATTGGACTCAAATCAACTTGCTCATTTAACTGCGTCTATTGTCAGTTAGGAGAAATTCAAGTCCGCACCAGCCAAGGTCAAGTTTTTGTCCCTACCGAAAAAATTATCCAAGATTTACAAGCTTTTGCCCCTTGGGATGTAGATGTGGTAACCCTCAGTGGTAATGGTGAACCAACTCTAGCCCTCAACCTGGCTGAGATTATTTCCCAGGTTAAGGAAATTACTCACAAACCTGTCTTGGTCTTGACAAATGGCACACTTTTAGGTAATCCAGACGTGCAGGCGGCGTTATCTTTGGCGGATAAAGTCTCAGTTAAACTAGATGCTGTGAATCAAGATCAACTACGGCGTGTCAATCGTCCTGTAGTGGAACTTGATTGGCTCAAAATCTGGACAGGTATCCAGGAATTTCGTCAGGGGTATCCAGGACATATAGGAATACAAACGATGCTGTTAACCCCACCAAATCAGCCCAGTCAAGAAACTTACATGCAGTTAGTGCGATCGCTACATCCCGATGAAATTCAACTCAACACCCCCACCCGTCCTAAACCCTTAACTCATCAACTCGATGGACGTGGTAATCACACCCCCACTGCATCACGTTCCTATCCTGTACAACAACTCAAGCGAGTTAGTGGGGATGTCTTACAAGCCTTTGCCACTAAAATACAAGATGAGACCAATATCCCGGTTCGATGCGCTCCCCGTTGAGTGTAGAGGTGTGCCATGGCACGTCTGTAGGGGTGGGTTTAGGGACTTTCGTCTCGTTGTTAATGATAACATTTTGTGCAAAACCAGCCCTGAAGGGTGTAGGGGCGGGTTTAGGGACTTTCGTCTCGCTGTTAATGATAACATTTTATTCAAAACCCGCCCTGAAGGGTGTAGGGGCGGGTTTAGGGACTGTTAATGATAACATTTTGTTCAAAACCCGCCCTGAAGGGTGTAGGGGCTCTTTTCACTATTATCGTTTCTGACCTCACAAGAGATGCAACTAAACCCGCCCCGATTGAGTTAAAGCGTTGTGGAAATCTTTGACAAAGGACAAAAGACCAATGACCAATGACAAAGAACGAATGACCAATGATATTCCCCCTGGATATCTAAATATTATGGGGTACGTTGACGAGTCAGAAGTGAATGGTCCTGGCTGTCGCGCTGTTGTTTGGGTGCAAGGGTGTAACCGAGAATGTCCTAGCTGTTTCAATCCAGCATCCTGGTCATTTGAAATTAATCAGTTAATCGGTGTTGATGAATTAGCGGATAAAATTTTATCCAATCGCCGTAATCAAGGAGTCACCTTTTCTGGTGGAGAACCTTTTTGGCAAGCGCCAGCCCTAGCGCAGTTAGCTAAGAAACTCAAAGCGGCGGGGTTAAATGTTATGTCATTTAGTGGATTTACTTTAGGAGAACTGCAATCACCTGATGCACCTCCAGGCGCACAAGAGTTATTAGGACAACTCGATATTTTAGTCGATGGTCCCTTTGTCGAATCCTTAGCGATTAATTCCCCCGATTCACCCGTCTCATCTCGAAATCAGCGCGTCCGTGTATTTAATCCCGCATTAAAAGACCAAATTACCTGGGCTTCTGATCAAATGGAGATTCATATCCTCAAAGATGGTAGCCGCATTGTTACAGGATTTCGAGGTCAGATGAATTTGAGCGAAGGCTAGATGTCATTTGTCATAACGGAAGATCAAGGATTTTGAAACCCGCGTCGGCGGGTGCAAGTTTGTGTAGCTGCGGTTTTAACCGCCAAGCCAATACTTTTGATGTAAAGATATATTAATAATACCCCGAAAAAATTTAATTTGTTGAATTATAAATAATCTCTTGAATAGATAAAATTTTTACTATTTTAAATCCTTGAACTTGCACCCCATTGAAATCAAGTGTCGAGGTTAAGGAGAATTATAGACTGAGTTAATTTACCTATTATTTTCAATAAATTCTGACGAAGGATTAACCGGAACTTTAGGAAACGGAGTCTTTTGTAAAGCTTTGTCTAAAACTTACCTCAAATAGTCACTTCAGCTCCGATTCCTCTAGACAAACATGGGAAAGTAAGTTAGTCTGTATGACAGATTGTCTAACGTGTAAGACAATATCTAAAACCTCAACTCTTAGCCGATCAGGAGTGACCAGTCGCAGACCAAACAACTGCACATCTTATTCTCCCCGAAAAGAGTTGACCCACGTAGGGACCTCTACCACTCGCGATTGACTAATTTTGAATCTCTAAAGTTTTGGATAACTGAATGCGCCAAATAATTTGTGGCACAACGCTGAAGGACTCCAAGCTTAATTGTTCCCTGCAAAAGCGGCTGAAGTCTAACGCGGGTATAAAACACCGACACTATTAGACATTTCCGGCTTTTGTTAATCCCTTAGTCATAGCAAGAAACCGATGACGGCTAGACAAATTCCCTCTGTAATCTCAACTCCAACGCTCTCTTCCCTAGAGCAAGTTCGGTCTCTTAGAACCTTGCAGCGATTTCAGTTTAGTGGTGAACTGGTGTTGAACGATCCAAAGGGACACCAATGGATCTTTTTTTTGTACCTGGGCGGTATCCTTTATGCCACAGGAGGAGTTCATCCTGTGAGACGGTGGCAACGCAATTTAGCCATTCACTGTCCTCAAATTTTGACTCATCCTGATACAATTCGGCGTGATTTAGCCAGTATTAATTCCAAAATATGCTGGGACTATCAGCTATTGTCTCTATGGGTCAAGCAGGGACGAATCACTCCAGAACAAGCTGCCAACATGATTCGTGCTGTGCTTACTGAGGTTGTGTTCGATCTCGTGCAAGCGAAGCAAGTAACCCATCAAATCCAGCATAATTATTCGTTACCCACGAAACTGGTTTTGATTGAAATTGATCAAGCGATCGCACAGGTACAATCTTTGTGGCAGACTTGGCAGAATGCCCAGCTTGCGGATTATTCTCCTAATCAAGCCCCCGTGATCAAACAACCGGAACAGTTACGCAAAAACCGTTCCGTCGAGGTTTACCAAACATTAACTAACCTACTCGACGGACAACATACATTGCTTGACTTAGCGGTAAAACAGCGTCGGCATGTTGTGGATATTGCCCAAGCGTTAATCCCTTACTTGGAATTAGGCTGGGTAGAACTAAGTAACATTCCCGATTTAACAGCACCCACCCCCAATACGGCAAGGCATAGAGAAAATGTTGGTGCTGACAAGCAAGAAAGCCGAGAAAAATGTAGAGACGAGCCAAGGCACGTCTCGCCACGGCACGTCTCGCCACGCCACCTCGCAGAGCCAGGGAAAGAGAAGGTTAAAGCTTATCCCACGGGTATTGCCCCCACCTCTGGGAAAGCCAACCTGCCGAAAATACCACTCAAAAGCGCAAACGTAGATGCAACTAAATCCCTGGTTGCTTGTGTAGATGACAGTCGTTGGGTGATTCACACCATGGAAAAAGTAATCGGGGCGGCAGGTTACCGATTTATTGGTGTGGAAAATGCCCTGCGAGCCATTCCAACTCTTTTGGCACGAAAACCGGATCTAATCTTTTTAGACTTGGTGATGCCAAATGTAAATGGATATGAGCTTTGCACTCAATTACGCAAACTGTCCTGTTTCCAAAAAACGCCGATTGTTTTTTTGACCGGAAAAGATGGGGCAGCGGATAGACTTCACGCTAAGTTTGTTGGTGCATCGGATTTCTTGAGCAAACCTTTAAGTTCTAGAGATTTGCTCACTGTACTCCACAAGCATATAAAACAGGGTGTTTATTGATTGTTGCTTGTTCATCGTTCAGGGTTAGTAATGCGATGAATTGACGTGAGTCTGAAACTAACTATCATTGACCAATTTCTTTTGTATTCATTAGGTAATTACCATGGGAACAGCTCTAGTTGTTGAAGATTCCTCAACGGATATGCAAATTATCACCAGTTGCTTACAGCAAGGTGGGATCAATGTCTTGGTCGCTTATAGTGGCGAAGAGGCTCTGACTAAAATTAGCACGCAAAAACCGGATGTGATTATTTTAGACATCGTGCTACCGGGTCGCAGTGGTTTTGAAGTTTGTCGCGAATTAAAAACGGCGGCTGAAACCAGCAATATTCCTGTCGTTATTTGTTCGACAAAAGGAGGTGAAATGGATAAGTTTTGGGGAATGAAACAGGGAGCAGATGCTTACCTAGCTAAACCCGTTGATCAAAACGAACTCGTCCGCACTGTTAAACAGCTCATTCGCACCTAATTAAAACGGTTCGTAGTCAGCACTTTAGTGCTGGTAAGTCAAGCATAAGGCACGAAGCGTGCCTACTACAAACACTAAAGTGCCTACTACAAACAAAACGGTTCCTGACCATGTCTGACACTTTATCAACCCAAAACCTCTTCTCATCGTCCATGCAGATCCAGCTGCGATCGCCTGCGTCTGTAGCGAGTGAAACAGAACAGTTTTTGCGGTTTCATCTGCTACCGGATACAACCGCTTTGTTGTCCGTTCGTCAGTTAACTGAGGTGTTGAATATTCCCATGGGTCAGATTGTCCCCATCCCTCATACACCCCCTTGGGTTATGGGTGTTTATAACTGGCGGGGTGAGATTCTTTGGATGGTGGATATCGGACATTTAGTCGGACTCACGCCGTGGTATCAGCAGATAACCGGTGCTTCAAATTACACGGCAATTGTGTTACATACTCCTTCCCCGTCACAAACCTCTACCCAAGTCAAAAGTCAGATACTAGGACTTGTGGTAAACCGTGTCGAAGATATGGAGTGGTGCAACCCCGATGGGATTCAATCCCCACCCTCTGCTCCCGTTACTCCCGAACTTGCTCCATTTTTGCGGGGATATTGGGTGAAATCCACGGGTGAGATGTTAGCCGTTCTCGATGGTACAGCCATTACCGAAGCGATGCCCAAAACTCAGTAGATTTTGTCATTTGTGTTACTTGCTATTCGAGAAGCATGTTTTAACTACGATTGGCGTCTATCAAAAATCTCTCAAAAGCAGCCAATTGAAGACGGCTGACAACTATCGCCCAAAAAAATTCTGCTTAATTTCATAACCTATCCGGTATTGCTTAACCAAACGCAAGGCTTTATTTTGGCTTGCGGATCAGTTGAGTACTATCCTTTCTACCCTATTGATGTTCAACGATGAGGTTCATATCATGACTCAAACATCACCCAACACAAATTCCGCCAAGAATAACGGTGCTATTTCCAAGCTGACATCTAGTGATGATGGCGCAGCACTCATGGATTATCCCCTTTCTGCTCACAGCCTCTCGACTCCAACCCCAAACGCTCTCAAACGACTAGAACCTGATGGGGGAGGCTATAAGGCAAAGAATCAAACTATTCCCACACAACATTCATCAACCTCTTGGTGGCAACGGCTGAATCTGCGAAATAAAGCCACGGCTGTGGCAATCCTGATTGGTACGCTTCCCGTACTGGTGACTGGAATCACCGCCTACTATTTTGCTGACCGAGCGGTTGTTACAGAAATTGCCGAAGCGAAAATCGCCCGGGCTGAAGGGATGGAAGATAAGGTGATTCGCTTCATGCGGGAACGTTACGGGGATATTCAGGTTATGGCGAGTCTGCAAGTTCTCACTGATCCCAAACTGGTTGAATCAACAACCCTGGCTCAAAAACAAACCACTCTGGACAACTACATCGAATTTTACAAAATCTATGACAGCATTGCCGTGTTTGATCTCAATGGCAATGTGATTGTACAGTCTCAGGGAGAGCCTTTAGGTAACCACAGCGATCGCGATTACATTCAAGCCGCCCTCAAACTGGATCAACCCTATATTGGCAACCCTGGGATCTCTGATTCCAGTGGGAAGTTTGTGATCCACATTGCTGCACCCGTTAAAGATCAAGTCACGGGTAAAACCATTGGCACTATTCGATCTCGTATGCCTGTGGAAGCTCTTGATGACTTGGTTTCCAATTTCGGCGCTGGCGGTGACCAATACCACCTAATTGACTTGTCTGAAGAAACGCCTGAAATTTTCGTATCCAACCAGCCGGATAAGCAGCAAAAGAATGCCGCAGAAGTGTTTGCTCACTTTGAGCAATTGAAAACTGCAGGCAAGCCAGGAAGTACGGTGACAACTGACACGATTGATAACAGTCAAGACTTGTTAGCTTATGCTCCCTTACACGAACTTGAAGGTGTGCCAAAACTTCCCTGGAGTGCGGCTGTAGCCACGCCAACCAAGATTGCGTTTGAACCGCAGCGACAGTTACTTCTCGCTCTAGCTAGTGGTACAGCGCTCACCGCTTTGCTGGTGTCAGCGGTAGCCGCCGCCATTGCCAACCGCGCTACAACTCCAATTGTGAGTGCCGCCGACGCGGTAACCAAAATTGGTCAGGGAGACTTGGATACCCGTTTAAACGTGGCTGGGGAAGACGAACTGGCTGTCTTGGGTAAAAACATCAACGACATGGCTCAACAGCTCGGAACTTTGGTGCAGCAACAAACCTTGGCAGCAGAAAAGGCAAACTTATTGGCAGAAATTACCAGTGTCCGTTCCTTTGACGCCCAAGCGATCCAAGATATCTTTGATATCGCGGTGATTAATGCTCGCAAAATCTATAAAGCGGATCGGGTGATTGTCTATCGTCTCAATCCTGACGGCAGTGGCGAAGTTATGGCTGAATCCGTGACGCCGGGTCAGTTTCATGCGTTTAATAGCAATATCAAACATCCCCCCCTGTCGCCAAAACAGCTTGCCACTCACAGCGATGACGGTATTGTGGCAATCACCAATATTACCGCCGCTGGGTTATCGGCTGAACAGTTAAAGTTTATGGAACATCTAGAAGTCAAGTCTACCCTAGATGTTTTACTGCTCTCTCAAGGTCAACCCTTTGCCTTGCTCAGCGTTCACCACTGCCAGAACTCCCACCCATGGCAGCCAGAGGAAATCGATTTCCTCCAACGCTTAGCCGACCAAATGCGACTGTCTCTTGACCGACTTACTCTACTTGACCAAACGCGAAACCTGGCGGAAGAACAGCGTCAATTGAAAGAAGGTTTGCAACACCGAGCCTTGGAACTGCTCAAGGAAGTAGACCCGATTAGTAAAGGTGACCTAACCATTCGCGCACGAGTCACGGAAGATGAAATTGGTACGATCGCGGACTCCTATAATGCTACCGTTGCTAACCTGCGGAAAATCGTTAACCAGGTGCAAGCGGCGGCGGGTCAAGTGGCTGAAACCACGAGCTTTAATGAAGTTGCGGTTCAATCCTTGGCAGAAGAAGCGCTGCACCAAGCCGAAGAAATTTCCGTCGCTCTTGACCGCGCCCAGGAAATGGCTCAGTCGGTGCGAATGGTCGCGAATAACGCTGAACAAGCCTTAACTGCTGTGCAAGAAGCGTCTCAAATGGTACAAGCAGGAGACGTGGCGATGAACCGTACTGTTGACGGGATTCTCGCTATCCGCGAAACAGTAGCAGAAACGGCGAAAAAAGTCAAACACTTGGGTGAATCCTCACAAAAGATTTCCACCGTCGTTAACCTGATTAGCACCTTTGCCGCCCAAACCAACTTGCTCGCCCTCAACGCCTCCATTGAGGCAGCCCGCGCCGGGGAAGAAGGACGAGGGTTTGCGGTGGTTGCCGACGAAGTGCGATCGCTGGCACAACAGTCAGCCGATGCGACGAGTGAAATTGAAAAGCTTGTGGCGGCGATTCAAGCGGAAACTAACGAGGTGGTAACCGCAATGGAAGCAGGTACAGAACAGGTAGTTATGGGTACAAAACTCGTAGATGAAACCCGCGCCTCCCTGAACCAAATTACCACCGTATCCGCCAAGATTAGTAAACTCGTTGAAGCCATTACAGATGCCACATTCATTCAGACACAAGCCGCTGAATCTGTAACTGAAACCATGACAAAAGTAGCAAACATTGCTGCACACACATCCACAGGAGCCAGTGACGTATCTTACTCATTTGAACAACTCCGACAAGTCGCGCAAGCGTTACAAGAAGAAGTGGGTCAGTTTAAATTGAGTTAATCATTTGTCATTTGTCATTTGTTGATTGAATTTAGGGTGATCGCCAATTAATCCCGATATTCGCGACGTTTCGTTTCGTTTCGTTTCGTTTCGTAGGGGCTCTCGCATTCGCGCCTAGATTGATCGGTTTTCTGTCGAAATTACAACGCGAATGCGAGAGCCCAACACACCGTTCATAAATAACCAATAAACCAGGAAAAACCATGGCAATCAATCCCGATATTCGTGACCAAGCCTATCAGTTTTTTATTGCCGAAGCCCCGGAACTTTTACAGATCATTGAAACCGGGTTATTAAATCTAAAAGATGAGCGCACTACTGCCCAAGTTCACGAATTAATGCGAGCCGCCCACTCGCTAAAAGGGGGCGCAGCCAGTGTAGAATTAGAGGCGATCGCGACTCTAGCTCACCGCTTGGAAAATATCTTCAAGGCACTCTATAGTGATACCGTAGAGATTGACATTGAGCTAGAAAATAAACTGCTGCAAGCTTATGACTGCCTGAGTTTGCCCCTGAAATCGCAAATTACCACGGGTTACTTTGATCCTCAAGCAGCTTTAGCCACAGGGACTCCCATTTTTGACCAAATTGAGGCACGATTGGGAGATGCCCTGACGCAGGCGGATAATTATTATATGCCCAGTTCCGCCGAATTGGGGATCAATATGGCGGTATCTATTTTTGAAGTCGATGTCGCCGAAGGATTGGAACGCCTGGCTACGGTGGTGGAAAATCCTCAAGACTATGAAGTGGCGGGAGAATTACGCGCCCAACTTGACGTTTTTGCTGGATTTGCTGAGTTCTTAAACCTGCCCGGATTTGGCGCGATCGCACAAACGGCACAACAGGCGTTAGAGGCTCACCCCCAAAGGGCTGTAGAGATTACAAAATTGGCACTGGCTGATTTTGAACTCAGCCGTCAAGCTGTTCTCTCCGGTGAACAGACGACGGGAGGAAATCCTGGTGAAGCATTAGTCGCCCTCGCTAAATCTCCAGCAACGGCTTCGGGTGAGTGGGAGGAGAGTGATTGGGGATTAGGATTGCCCTTCACAGACGTTTCCGTTGAAGCTCCAGAGTTCGCCGTGCAACCGATTGAAGCATTTACAGAAGACGATGCGATCGCATCTTCACCCGAAACGCTTCCATTGCTGGCTGAACTCTTTTCTCAAGAGACTGAACATTATACCCTGCCAGCCACAGCAGAATCTACATTATCAGTTCCTTCTTTAGAGGATATTTTTGGTAATCCTGATTCTCAGGAGATTTTAGATACAGAATGGGTTGAGCAAGCGACATCTTTGTTCAACCAAACTGAGGATCACTCCCTGGCTACTCCCGAAACCATTACGGAAGTCGAACCGGATGTCGTACCTGAAACCTCTGCATTAGTTCCCGCCGCACCGCTCAACCTGGATTTTGCCATTCAATCGATTGAGCAAGTTTTTGATCAACTTCCCTCCCTGGAAGAGGCGTCACAATTAACCCTATTTCAGGGGAATCCGTTAGTTAAGAGCCAATCGGGTGAACGTCATATCGCCCAGTCTCCCTCTTTGATACCCGAACCGAATACGAGTTTCAATCCCGTTGAATCCACGCGCCCTCGTTCACCATCACCCACGCCTAATCTATCCGTGCGGGTGGATTTAGATCGACTCGAACGGATGAATAACTTGGTTGGGGAATTAGCGATTAACCGCAATGGTTTATCACTCCAGAATCAGCAATTACAGGTAGCCGCGCGAGCATTGCTAGATCGATTTGCTCGATTTGGGCAGATTGTGAATAAATTGCAGCATGTATCGGATAAAATACTGGTCGCGCCAGAACGGTACAGTTATGGGATGATGTCGGGTTATGCTCAAATGGATCGTCGCGTTCCTAAAAGTGGTGATGTGCGATCGCTCGGACTTCACCATTCTGATCACTCCACGGATGTAACGCTAAAGACATTAGCAGACTTTGACTCCTTGGAAATGGATAGCTACGGCGTTCTCTATTCCCAAATCCAAGGGATCTTAGAAGAAATGGTGCAGCTTGAAGAAGCCGTTGACGATATCGCCCTGTTTGCTAAGAAATCTGATCAAACCACCCAACAGCAGCTGAAGGTGATCAACTACTTGCGGGATGAGCTGATGTGGGCGCGGATGTTACCGATTGGGGAGGTGTTGAATCGGTTTCCTAGAGTATTACGGGAACTGTCTAATACATATCACAAACGGGTGAATTTGAAATTAACCGGAACAGGTGTTTTGGTTGATAAAGCGGTGTTGGAAAAACTCTCTGATCCGTTGCTGCATTTACTCCGAAATGCCTTTGATCATGGAATTGAGTCTCCTGAGATCCGGCGTCAAGGGGGGAAACCGGAATCGGGACAGATTGAAATTCGCGCTTATCACAAGGGGAGTCAAACAATTATTGAAGTTCGGGATGATGGTCAAGGCTTAAATGCAGAACGGATTGGGCGTCGGGCGGTGGAGTTGGGATTGTTATCTAGTGAACAATTGGCGACGACGTCCCAGGGGAGTTTGTGGGGATATATTTTTGAGCCAGGATTTTCTACCGCCCAGCAAGTGAGTGAGTTATCGGGACGAGGGGTTGGTTTAGATGTGGTACGAACCCAGCTGCGATCGCTTAAAGGTAAAATTTCTGTAACTTCGACGCCGGGAGGCGGTACGACGTTTACCTTACGTCTACCTTTAACCCTAACCATCGCTAAATTATTAGTCTGTTTCGTCGGTTCGACGGTGCTGGCGTTACCCTCTGACAGTATCGAAGAGATTATTATTCCTAAAGCCAACCAAGTTAAAAAATCCGGGGCGCAACGGTTTCTTCATTGGCGGGGAGAATTGATAACAACCTATCGATTAGGTGAACTGTTGGAATATCAGCGTCCCTTACCCGATAGCTTGACGAGTCAAACCTTAAGTTCAGTGGCGGCGCCAAAGACGTGGGAGTTACCTATGCTGATACTGCGTCAGGATCAGCAGGTGTTTGCTGTGGAAGTTGAGCGTCTGGTGACGGAACAAGAATTGGTGATTAAACCTTTTGGTGGGGCGATTTCTCCTCCTAGTTATACCTACGGTTGTACGATTTTGGGGGATGGGACGGTAATTCCGGTGGTTGATGGTATTGCACTGTTGGAATTTGTCCATGGAGCGACGACGCCAACGGCGACTCCTGTGCGTCAGGATGCTTCTCCAGGTACGGTGATTAGTTCAGGGGATACCACCACTCCCATCACAATGGTACAAGTACCGACAATTTTGATTGTCGATGATGCGGTGGCTTTGCGGCAAACCTTAGCGCTAACTCTAGAACGGGCGGGTTTTCGGGTGTTACAGGCGCGGGATGGTCGAGAGGCGATCAACCAGTTGCAGCAAAGTGCATCGGTGCAGTTGGTGGTTTGTGATATTGAGATGCCGAATATGAATGGGTTTGAGTTTCTCAGTCAACGGCGTCAAGATCCGAAGTTGTCGAGGGTTCCCGTTGCTATGCTAACCTCTCGCAGCAGTCAAAAACATCGCTGGTTAGCGATGCAGTTGGGGGCGAGTGGGTATTTCACTAAGCCTTATTTAGAACAAGAGTTTGTCGGCTCGCTCAAAGATATTATCCACGAAAATAGTCTTGTTTGTCATTAGTCATTCGTTCTTTGTCCTTTGTGATTAGCGCTGACTTAAGTCCTGAACTAAAGTACTCGAAGAGAAGCCGCTCCGCGTCTACGGGCTAAAAGCTTAAACCTGTTAAAACGGGTTAAAATCCTTGATTTTAGTAAGCTAGAGCTTACTTGAGCTTAAAGGTAAGAAATTTATTTCCTGGCGTCCGAGTTTACGACACGTTAAAGTCCCCCTTTTTAAGGGGGATGCGAGGGGGATCAAAGGTATCCCATAAGAGCGGAAAGTGCTGTAAATGCATTGCAGCTTATCCACCCACTGTAATTTTTATTGTCTAAAGAAGGGTTTTGGTTATGAAGAGTAATGTAATGAACAATCAATCGAACGAAAAGCAACCTGCTCTTTCACAAAAGACGACAAAGGTATTAAAATTAATTCATTTTACTCTAGGGAAACTGTATCTAGCCTTACCCATTGAATCCGTCTACAAAATTTTGAATCGCGCCCCTGTTCATGGGAGTGGGATGAATCAGGTGGGAGTTACTCATTCTGGCGAAGAAGACATTACGGTAATTGATTTATATCAGCGTTTTTTCAAAGAGAGCTTACCGGAAGCCGCCAAAGGAGGAGGATATCTGGTAACTATGCAAAATCAAATCGGTGAACTCTATGGTATTCCCGTCGCTGAAGCGCCTATTTTAATAGATGTGCCACTTTCAGCAATTCGGCTTTTACCGGAATCATATCGTCGTTCTGATACGGTTAATATTGCCCGTCATGTGGCGGTGATTCCTCAAGATTCGGGAACAAAAACCATCTTTTTATTAGATATTGAGTTGCTGTTGCCAACCTGAGTGAAATGTAAGCTCCTTTCTAGTGACATACTCCCGACGCTCATGCGGCAAGCATAGAGCGCGGGCTTCTCAGTGACTCCTGGTATCCCATAGGACGTTACCTGAGCTTTATTGACGGAATGCCCTACCGCCAAATACTTGATGTTTATTGCTGCGTTATGGTCACGGTCAATCGTTAACCCACATTCACAGCAAGAGTGAATCCTGTCTGATAATGTTTTTGTCACCTTAACCCCACAACCTGAACAGTTTTGAGACGTGCCGTTTGGATTCACTGCGATTGCTAACAATCCGGCTCTTTCAGCCTTGATTGAAAGAATTTGCAGGAATTGACCCCATCCAGCATCATGAGTTGATTTTGCTAATCTTGTTCTGGCAATACCTCTGATATTTAACTTTTCATGAGCAACATTCTTTCCTTGAGATAAAAGCTTTTTAACCGTTTTATAGTGAAAATCTTTGCGCTGATTGGCAACCTTTAAATGTGCCTTGGCAACTCGTTTAATCCCCTGCTTTCGACGATTAGAACCTTTCTTTTTGCGAGATAGGGAACGTTGCAACTTTTTCAGACGCTTTTCCGCTTTCCGGTAAGGCTGCGGAATCTCCACCTCTTCCCCGGAATCCGTCACCAAGAAAGACTTCAGCCCCATATCAATCCCGATAGTATTTTCCCAGGTTGGAGTTTCGGGAGTTACATCAGGAACGGAATCATCTTGTAGTGACAGTGTGATGTAATACCCATCAACTTTCTTGACGATGGTAGATGTTTTGACCTTGAACCCATCCGGCAAGGGACGATGCAAAATCATTTTCAACTCGCCAATCTTCGGAAGTTGAATAAACCGACCTTTGATGTGTTGTGACTTAACTGGATCAGGAAAGGTGATTGAACGATAACGCCCAACTCCCTTGAATCTAGGCTTGCCACTTCTTTTGCCATTACCGTCTCCCTTGAGCCATCGCTCAAATGACTTCTCCACTCGCGCAATTACATCTTGTAGACTGTGAGAGGGGATTTCTTTATATTGAGGAAACAACTTTTTGGTATTAACCAAATCCCGTTTCTGTGAGTAGAAATCGGGTCGGTCTTTTAGTTCTGGTAGATGGCAAACCAGGGGACAGGCATTAACATCACAACGATTTTGTTCCCACCAATTAAACCGCTCTGCCAGCCGATAGTTGTATTGACTACGGCAAAGTTCGATCCACTTATCAACCGTGGCTTGTTGCTGTTTCGTCAATCTTAATCGGTACTGGTAGGCGGTTCTCATGGGATAATTGTATCGCGAAATCAATCCTATCTATATGCAACACATGAAGAACATCTCTCTACGAATCTCTGACATTGAAAAGCAACACCTCGATGAATTCTGCCGTATTACCGAAAGAACAAGGGAGCGATGTACTCCGTCAATACATTCGGAGTTTGTTTGTCTGCGGGGTATTGAACCCCATCGACAAACCCGCAATTGTTCCTGACGCTCACCTTCGGTAGAGCGCAGGGCTGCTTGCAGTTATAGCTCAGGCGATTAAAATAGATTACTTGAGGACTTTTTCATTTTACCCCCTGGAAGCTTCTGTTATCTGCCATCTGCATTCTAGTGCAAGAATGCAGAAATAACTGAACAGCTAACATCTCCCCCAGCTCCCAGACGTAGCATGCTACGTCTCTACAACCCCTGCTCCCCTAGGGCGACGGACAAGCCTGAACAATAGGAACATATCCAGGTTCTTTTACCATCCCTTGACCCTTACCCGTTAATATCAAATTAGTATACGCTCTCCCCGCTTGTTCTTGAGTATTATTCTCGCCGGGAAAATCTTTGATAATCACAAATAAGTTTCGAGTTAAGGGATACTCTCCACTTTTGAATCCGGCGAAATTAATCTCATTGCGCTGCTGAGGACAAGACTCCAGTGGAACTAAGTCACCCTGATAGGGAGCAATTGGAGCCTTTCCCGGAAGTCCCAAAGGTAAAGGACGAATTCCACATTGAGAGACAAGTTCCGGTGCTGAGGCGTAGTAAATACCCCCTGGATCATTACTAACTTTACCGATTCCCGTGGTTGTCGAACTAACAAATTGGACAATTTGGGTATTAAACGGTTGTCCTCCTAAAACCGCATCGGTAAAAAATCGCACTGTTCCACCTTGATCAGATTGGCGGGAGTAGGGAGTAATTGGCAAATCTGAACCCCCCACTTGTTGCCAGTTACGAATTTTTCCGATATAAATATCTTTAAGCTGGGTTAGGGTTAAGCTAGGAACATTGAGTTGAGGATTTACCCCGACTGCGATCGCGTCAATCCCTACCGACTTCTGAATCAGTTCATAGCCTTGCTGTCTAGCCTCTGCTAAATCTTTTTTTTGCAGATGGATAGAGGATAAACTGAACGCAAAATAGCCTCCCAATACCTGTTGAATTCCCTCAACTGAACCACTATACTTAGGTGGATTGAGGTTAAAATCGGGCAAGGCTGTCTTGAGCTGTTCGTGAAAGGGTTGAGCAATAGGAACCCAAGTTGTACTTCCCCCATAGTTAAAGAGTTGTCCTTGGGGAATATTAATCATTAAGGGTATCCGACTATCGCTCAATGAACAAATAGGGCGTTTCCACCATAACCAACCACTGATGGCTGAAAGACAAATCGCCCCCCCCAAAAGTCCAATAGCTATGAGTTTACCCATTGGCTTTTTTGCTGGGGGTGAAACCTTAAGAGATTTATCTCCATTCGCTGACTTTTTCAGAGAAATCTGTTTGGCTAATGTCTCTTTATCTTCAGATAAAACTGGAGGTTCAATCGACTCCCCTGATTCAGTCTCAGGCTTTGCCTTTGCCAAAAAATTCTCCCATTTTACTGGTAAAACTGTGGGATTTTGGCAAATTACAGGTAACAAACTTGCACCCGGAAACCTTCTCTCAATATCCGATAAGTCATGGAGTTTTTCCCGTGCTTCTCGTACTGAACTATATAACGATTTGCCACTAGAAAACGATTCCAGAAAATATTTCAAAAATTCCTGAGCAAACTTATCCGGTACAGGTTCCCGCATGACAATCATTTGCGGGATATTCAGCCGCTGCAACTCATTCGCTAATCCTAAGCCATCACAGGAATTAAAAATCGCCAGTTGTAACCCTTTCTTTATCGCTCTTTTTAGGGTATTTTTCAACTCGCTAATGGCTAGCTTCTCGGTTTGATTGATATAAATATAACCGCAATCGCCATCTCCTTGAGAGTAACTATGTCCCGCAAAGAAAAGAATATCCCATTCTTCACTCCACAGAGTTTCAAATTCTTGACGTTGCGGTTCAACCAGAAAGCGGACATCCGCCTGGGGTAAATTTTCCAGTAAACCTCTGTCTCTGGCAATATTAATTCCCTGGCTATTGCCTAAAATTGCCAAAATTCTGACTTTACTTTTCGGTTTAACCGGATTTCCTACATCATGTTCTGTCGGACTAATCGCCACAGCCGCATTGGGAAACTCATCCAAAAACTCCCACGCATCCCAGGGTAATTTCCGTAAGTTATATTCACTGGTGCGGACAATGACGCGAATTTCTTCTTCTTCGTCTAACTCTCTAAGTAATTGCTCTTTGACACGGCGAAACTCTTCAGCGCTAAGCCAATGATTAATACTGCCTTTTAGGGTTTCAAATAAAACTTGACATTCGTCAGCAGAAACAGGGGGAAGTAATTCAGTTTCATCATCTAAAATAACCGGGCGTCTGAACGCTGTTTCTAAGCGGCGATAAGTTTTCTGCCAATTATCATAGTTTGCCCAAACCTGTAAATTAGCGGGTAAACTACCACCCGTTCGGATTTGACGGTGCGGAAAACTATCGTCGCTAATTTCTAGGGTAATCTGAAACCCTTGGCTAAAATCCCCATGTTCTAGATTAAGTTTAACGACTTTACCCATAGTTATGTTCCTGCTTCCCTCAGTTTAAATTAAAAAATTCTCCGTTATACTTTCCTCCCCTAGCACCACTTTAACCGTAAATTTTTCTTCAGGTTGTTCAATAAACTGAAAGGGTTTAGTTTGAATGGAACTATCCGCCTTTCCAGCTTGAGTTTCTAGAAAAGGTTCTCCTGTTTCATCCAGTACCCTGAGGGTGATCCCTTCGGGTAAAGAGGTGTTACTCCCTAAGGAACGAACCTTGACACGGATGCGAATATTTTGTTCATTGTCTTGATTCAGGTCGAGTATAAGTGCTAGACTGTGGTCTTTCAGTTGAATTGTTTTCCCCCGCTTAACCGTCGCCGGATTGATACTTCTGAATGCTAGACTAACGTCTGGTGTACCGAGTAAAGCTTCAACAGTTTGCCAACCCTCTGCCACGATATTATCAAACCATCGACTTAAGTTAACTAGAGGTAATGATTCACTTTTGGGTGTAAGACACTTGAGCAAATCATTCAGAGATTGGAACTGGCTAAGGGATAACTCCTCCGTTGTCACGGTTGGAGTAAAACCGAGTAATGTTGCTTCTGTGAGGGATTCATTTATCCCTACTGCAACATAGCCAATCCTATCTTCCCAAACTTCTGCTGGAATGTAAACAAAGTTTGTATCCGAGAATACAGGACGGCATTCTAATTTTACCCATTGACCTTGCCGTTTAACCTTTAAATCGGCAATATTGACTAAAGACTGCATTAATGGGTCCCAGCTATCACTTTCCGTCAAGTCTGTCTCTATTCCTTGGCGCTTGAGGTAGTCATTCACCGCATACACGGCTAAGGTATTCAGATAAACCTGCTGGGCGTTGACAAAATTGAACGGCGTGGATTGGTGTTGACGAAACTGTTTGGCTTTTTGATGAACTTGCCAACCTAGCTTAACTTTATTATTAATAGTAATCATGGCTTTTTCTCCTTTTTAGGTTTACGCGCAGTCTTGGACGTACTGTCTAATTTTTGGGGCAAACCGTTGAATACAGCGCCAATAGAAACTACTTAAGGTTGTCACAGGAATTCCCAAGTCTTGTGAAATCTCTTTCCAGCTTTTACCCTGAATGCGTTTCGCTAAAAATATAGCTTGAAAGCTGGCGTTGGGATATTTTTGAATCAATTCCCGTTGAAAAATTTCATCGGGATCACGTTCTATATAATGCATGATGATTTCAAATGTCGTGGGAGCCACCTCAGTTGTTCCCAGATTATCTATTTCTTCGATCGCAATCGGCTCGTCTTGGGTAATCTGGTAAGATGCTCGAATATCTCTTAATGTTCTATCCAGTCTAAAGTTAACCCAATTCATAAATACCCCATTCCCTCGTTCCGGGTCATATAAGTCAATTTTTTGGAAAACATAAAGCAAGGTTCGATTGACGGCATCATCATAAATTATGTTATAAAAATCACTGTTTAGTTCACCTCGATGAGGACGGATAAGTCTCCGAGATAGTTGAATCGCATTAACCAGTTCAGTTAAGAGATATTGGCGTTGCTGTGTTTGGGTTTGATATTGTTTTGCTTCTAGAGCTAGCTGTTTCAGACGATTGTCAGTGAGTATTTCTTGAAAGGCTTCCCGCATCCTTATATTTGCCCATTGTCTTAGGGATTCATTTTCAGGATTGTAACAGTCAATATCTGAGTACAGAGTACCCAAAATTTGCTGGCGTGCGGCTTGATAAATGTCTTGGCAAGCATTAGATAGGGGTTGGTCTTTTAGCGGACGGCATATTGGGCGCGATCGCAGGATTCGATCAACCAGTTTGGTTACAGTTTGCCTTCGCTCTATACTTCCTGGGACAGTTTGTTTCGCGTCAAGAAGTAAATTAAGTAATTCATTTTTTTGAGATGTATTAGACATCTATTAATCTCCTTTTCTAAGTGCTTTTTATTCATCCGTTCTTTTGTTCGCTTCAATCTGACGATCTCATACATTTTTATCCCTCATGATTATCTAAGTTTACTCTCTTCAATGTCCTGAGCCAACTGAATTATCTAGTGCCTCATCAACTCAACCTGTAAAATAAATTTGATTACTTCATTTCCTGATAATAAAGACTAAACCGGCGTCGGCGAATCGCAACAGTTTAACCGTTCACCTGATCACTCTGGCTGAGGGGGAAGATTTTACGCAATAGGTCAGTTTTTGTTAAAAATCTTTACATTTACAATTGGATTTAGGCAAATGACTAGGGTTGTAGAGTTTCTGTTTGAGTAACCGCAGCTACACAGATAAAATCCGTTAAATTTGATTAAGCGATCGCGTACTTGAACCTTCCCACTCAGGCGCGATCGCTTTTGTGTAATTTCCCTTCCGTTAAACCTACTGTAGGATTAAGTTGAGAAGTAAGCTTTAGCTTACTTTAGCTTTAAGCCGGAAATTTATTTCCTGGCGTCCAGTACTTAAACTTATGAGGACTGTACTATGCAAGCGCTTTTTAATCCGGAAACGACATCAAAGGTTAGACTCACCGCTAAATCATCGGTTCGCAAACCCATACTGCAACTGGGTTCGGTGGGAGCTGAGGTTTTAGAACTGCAAAAGCTTCTGGCTCATTGCGGCACCTACACCGGTCCCATGGGGGGGTATTTTGATCGCTCAGTCCATGATGCTGTGATGGAATTTCAGCAAAGTATGTTCCTCAAAGCTGATGGTATTGTCGATTCCCTAACATGGCAAGCCCTTTATCACGGCGCCCCGGTTAATATGCCTGTACTCAATCGAGGTAGCAGACATGATATGGTGATTCCTTTACAGTGGGTGCTGCATCTGACTCAGGATTATTCAGCGCCAATTGATGGTGACTTTGGCGAACAAACAGAACACGCTGTGCGATTATTCCAGAAACGTCATGGCTTACTGGTAGATGGAGTGGTCGGTGAGCAAACCTGGTATGCTCTTAGTCAGGCTCATGTCAGTTTACTCCATAACCGTTATCAAGACGCTTTGGTGGCAGTGTAGTTCATGGTTCATTTTTCGGAAATACGCGATCGCTAGCAACAGTAATCCAGTAATCACACCTAATTCGGATGATTAGCAAATTGTCTGTAATTTATGCTACAAAGAGACGCGCCACTGTAGAGACGCGCCATGGCGCGTCTCTACAGGAATGCTTAGGCTAATTGCTTGCTCACCTCATCAGCTAGCTGCTCTATATTGACAGCAATTTGCTCCCCGGTTGTCAGGTTTTTCAAACCGCATTGTTGAGCGGCTGCTTCTTCAGAGCCAATAATGACACACAAGGGAATTCCCCGTTTATCAGCTTGCTGTAACTGTTTGCCCACAGAACGCTCGTCAAAACTGGTTATTGTACTAATTCCCGCCTGACGCAGTTTCTGAGATACGTCTAAATACAGGGGCATCAAGTCACTTTGCATATTCACCACCAGCACTTGAGCGGGTGTGGATGAGAAAGACTCCAGCATCCCGGCTTGAATCAGCCGACTCATCAACCGAGTTAAACCGATGGAAATGCCCACTCCTGGCATTTTATCCCCAACAAACATTCCCACAAGTTCTTCATACCGTCCCCCTGAACAAATACTGCCCAAGGCTTCATGACCAACGAGTGTTGTTTCATACACCGTTCCCGTGTAATAGTCTAATCCACGGGCAATTGAGAGGTCAAGGCAAAACACGCGATCGCTCACCCCCAAATTCCGTACCCCTGTAATCACCGTTTCCAGTTCAGCAATGCCCGTTTTCAATACCTGAGCATCGGCTTTATCCTCAAGCATGGCGTTCAATTGCGCCAACACTTCATCCACCGAACCCTGAATCTTAGTAAAGGCAAGAATTTGCTCGACTTGTTCATCAGATAACCCTTCAGCCAAGAGCGCTTTTTTAACCTTAGCTTCGCCAATTTTCTCGGCGGCATCCACAATGCGGATAGAGGGCATAATTTTGCTCTCATCCAAACCAATCGACTCAAAAAACCCACTGAGAACTTTGCGATTGTTAATCCGGATCAAAAAGTCTCCGATATTAATCGCCGTAAAAATCTCGGCAATAATCGCGGGAATTTGGGCATCATAGAGCAAACTAAGTTTATTACGACCCACTACATCAATATCACATTGACGAAATTGGCGATAGCGTCCAGCTTTTGCCCGTTCTCCCCGAAATACAATATCCATCTGATAGCGAGCAAAGGGAAACTGAAGTTCATTCAGGTGACGGGCAATATAAGCGGCTAGGGGAACCGTCTGATCAAACTTTAATGCTCTCTCCTCTGAACCACTTTCTCCCGCCTGTTCTTTTTCTGCTTGGCGATTCGGGGGCAAAATGGGTTGTAGCCCGTAAATAATATTATCCCCTTGATTTCCTTTGGCTTGCAGCACTTCCAACCGCTCAACTGCAGGGGTTTCGATGGGTGTGAATCCATACCGCTCAAACACCTGGCGGATGGTATCTATCAAATACATCTCCAGACGCTTTTCACCTGGGAGAAATTCGGGAAAACCACTCGGACAAGAAAAATTTATTTTGTCAGTTTTTGTCATTTGTCAGGGAACAGAGAACAGGGAACAGGGGAAGCGGGGGTGTAGGGGCGGGTTTTATCGATAAAATGAGAGCGACAAACCAATAACTATACTAAACCCGCCCTTCTAGGGAAACAAGCAATTAAAATCCCTAATTCCTAATTGTTAGGTAATGGATGCTGAAGAGATGGTTAGTATCTATCCATAGCTGTTGAGCCTCGAATCCAGCATAAGTTGCCATATCCTGGAACTCTTCAACGCTGTATTTATAAGAATTTTCTGTATGAATCGTTTCATCTTGACGAAAGTGAAACGGTGTCCTATCTATGATCACAGTTTGTTCCTTGAGACTGACTAAGTGCATCTCAATGCGGCTTTGATCTGGATTATAAAAAGCCCAGTGGCGAAAATTGGATAAATCAAAATTAGCGTTTAACTCCTGATTAATCCGCTCCAATAGGTGTAGATTAAATTCAGCCGTGACTCCCTCGGCATCATTATAGGCGGCGTTTAAAATAGTTGAGTCTTTTTTGAGATCAACACCAATTAACATGCCATCGCCTTTATCCAAAAGACAACGCGACTGTTTGAGCAGATGGAGTGCCTCAGGGGGATGAAGACTACCAATCGTGGAACCCGGAAAGAAAATTAGCTTATGATTGACGGGTTTTTTGCTGTAGGGTGGCAGTTGAAAATCCTGAGTATAATCCGCACAAACAGCAATCACATCCAAGTCAGGATAGGATTGTGCTAGTTCGGCTGACGCTTGCAGCATGTGTTCTTGGGAGATATCGATGGGCATATAGCCGGCTAGGTGCGGCAAGGCATCCAACAGAAGGCGGACTTTGGCACTACTGCCACTACCATACTCGATCAGCAAGCAATCTTGACCCACAAGTTGGGCAATATCCCAGCAATAGGTTTTTAACAGATGAATTTCTGTGCGGGTGGGATAGTATTCCTCCAACTCACAGATGTGATCAAACAGTTCCGAACCCCGTTTATCATAAAAGAACTTGGGCGCGATCGCTTTTTGGGGTTGAGCCAAACCCTGGAATATCTCCTCGCGCAAGCTGCTCAGGTGCGGCTTGTAGTCGTAAAACTCTAGATTACTCATCCACCTATCGTTCAATATGCTAGCCACCCTGAAGGGTGGATTCCTCTCCTATCATCTACTGCCAATGATCCTTTTTGCAAGTGAGGGTGAGTGAGCAAATGCCGGTGAAGTCCAAACATTTAGCCCACTAGGCTGCAAAAGCTGCTGCACGTTTACATTCAGCCTCCCTCATCTGTCAAAAAATTATCGCACTCAGTTAGGGCGGATTTAGGGACATCCGGGTGAAACCCGCCCCAACAATCGGAAAACCTGAAAACGGTTTCAATTTTCATCCTTTGTCCCTGATTCTTTTACTTTTTCTTGCCGCCAAACAATCCTCCAAACAAACCACCGCCACTCGATTGATCTTTCGACTTGCTGCCTGAACCTGTTTTCTCGGTTAATTTGTCGATATATTGCTTTCCTTTCAAGGCGTTTTCTTCCTGGGGATTCAATTGCAAGGCTTTGTTAATATGAACCTTAGCCATGGATACTTGATTTTGCTTTAAGTAAGCTAACCCCAATAAGCCATGGCTTTTACTATTGGTTTGCTCTAATTTGAGAGCTTCTCGTAATTCTAAAACAGCGCCCGCAAAATTGTTTTTCTTCATATAGCTGTCGGCGCGGCTGAGATAGGCATTAACTTTTGAGACTTCCTGAGTCCCACCCCCCTTAGTTGATGCACCACTAGTCGCTGCGCCAGCCGTCGTTTTCTTGACCGCCGCGCCAGTTCCAGCCGTTTTAGAAACGGCTGTTCCTGAAGAGGTTTTGCTGATGCCGGATTTAGATGTTTTTTCTTTGAGCATCAAGTAAACTAAATTGAGTTCACTGATTTCGCCAATTCTGTCCACTACTTGATCAAGAGATTCGTATTGCTGGGAGGCTAGAAATTTCAATGAATTCCGATAAACAGCATCGACATTTGCACCAGCTCTTGCCAATTCTTTTGCCGTGTCGCTAGAAATCGAAATTTTGCCCCCTTCTGCGGCTAGACGCTTACCCATGTGTCCTAGACTGACTTTATAGTCACGACTGCCACGAAACAGTTGTTCTTTGGCAGGATTGACGAGTTTTGTTAACAGTTCATTGGCTTGCTGTTTTTCCGCATCCGTTTTGAATTTGCTGCTGTCAGGATGGAGACGGCGAGTTACTTTGAGATACTGCTTCCGGACTGTCTTCTCATCCGCATCGACGGGAACGCCTAAAATGGCATAATAATCCGTGAAATCATACTTAAAAAGTCCGCGTTCAATTTCAAAAGCCATAGGGTGCTGTCCAATTGCTGTGACGAAAGAATAGTGTTATAGTCTGTCTCAGAGATGAAAGTCCCCCTTGACATCCTCATAGCTATTGTAGAAAATATAGTTCCCAAGATAGGGGTAAACTGACTGTTGGGCAGGATTGTCTTTCCCAGGCTCCCAGTCTCCAAGGCTCCAGGACTCTAAGGCAGTCAGGTTTATGGTATCTGCTTTTTCGTCTATTGTTAATGGGTGGGTATTTGCCGCCAAGCAGCACTAAACTCTTTGATCCGTCTAGAGGAAGTGTCACGTCCAACTCGACAAGGGTGGTGTCTGTAACAGTTCCTGACTGAGTTTGTTGTGAATTTGACCATTGGTGGCGAGAATTCGTCCAGATTTTAGGACGAGGGGGCTACCATCATAAGCTGTAACTGTACCACCTGCTTCTTGCACTAATACTACACCAGCCGTAATATCCCAGGGTGAAATTCCCCGTTCCCAATACCCATCTAAGCGTCCATAAGCCACAGATGCCAAATCGAGAGAGGCTGAACCACTGCGGCGAACGCCTTGGGTGAGGTGAGTTAGGTGACAAAACTCGGCATAGTTGTTGTCTGGGGTTTGGTGGCGGTCATAAGCAAAGCCAGTTACTAGTAAGCTTTGATGGAGAGTAGAGGTGCCAGACACTCGAATCGGACGGCGGTTGCAAGTTGCTCCCAATCCTTTAGCTGCCCGAAATAGTTCATTGTGAAAGGGATTATAGATAACTCCCACTTGCGGTATTCCGTTAACGAGCAGTCCCACAGACGTAGCGGCGATGGGGTACTGATGAGCATAATTGGTGGTGCCGTCGAGGGGATCAATTGCCCAAAGATATTCACTCTTCTGGTCTCCCCTTTGACCCGATTCTTCTGCCAAAATAGCATGATGGGGAAGATGACGCCCTAAGACTTTTACAATGGCGGCTTCTGCTTCTTTATCAGCGACTGTGACTAAATCACCCGGACGCCCTTTCTCTTCTACCCCATCTAGTTTACCCCAGTAGGTTTGCAAGATTGCCCCGGCTGTCATCGCGGCTTCTGTGGCGATGTCGAGAAAGATTTGCAGTTGATTGGATGTGGGTTGGCTCATGGTTGTGGTTGGTGATGAGAGTTTTGAGTTTTTCAGGGAAGTATAGCAATGTATGTGACACCAAAATCCGCTAACATGACAAACGAGTGACTCAAACCTATTGATGCCTAAGACTGTGAAACGAGTAGGGGTAATTGGTGGCGGACAACTGGCTTGGATGATGGGAGATGGGGCTAAATCATTGGGATTGGATTTAGTCATTCAAACACCCCATCCTAATGATCCAGCCGTTACTGTCGCCTCCGATACCATCTTTGCCCCGATTGATGACGCCGCCGCGACGGCTAAGTTAGCCGCCCATTGTGATGTGATCACCTTTGAGAATGAATTTATTAATTTGGATGGGTTGTTCCCCTTGGCAAACCAAGGTGTCTGTTTTCGCCCCCGCCTAGAGGCTTTAGCCCCCCTACTGGATAAGTATCACCAACGCTGCTATTTACGCGATATTGGTTTACCCCAACCAGCTTTTAACTTACTACAGACACCCCTCAACCCAGATAGGATGGATTTTCCTGTCGTTCTCAAAGCGCGACGCCACGGCTATGATGGTCAAGGCACGTTTATTTTTAAGGAGAGAGAGAGTTTTCAGGAACTCCATTCAAAACTTGCCGATACACCCCTCCTCGTCGAGGAATTTATACCCTTTGAACGAGAATTAGCTGTAATCGCTGCCCGTTCTTTAAGCGGTGAGGTAGTGGTTTACCCCGTTGTTGAAACCCAGCAGGAAAAGCAAGTGTGCCGTCGGGTGATCATTCCCGCCCCGATTAGCACAGAGACAGAAAAAGAAATTGACGCGATCGCACGTACCTTACTCAATAGTCTACAAGCCGTGGGCGTGTTTGGCATTGAACTGTTTCTCACCGCCAATAATCAGATATTTGTCAACGAAGTCTCCCCCCGTACCCACAATTCTGGGCATTTTAGTTTAGATGCTTGTGAAACTTCGCAGTTTGAAATGCATTTACGGGCAGTCGCTGGATTAGAATTGACAAAACCGACACTTAGGTGTAATAGAGCCGTCATGGTTAACCTATTAGGTTACGAATATTCCCAGAACGACTATCTCGAAAAACGGCAAAAACTAGCCCGTCAGCCCCAAACATATCTGCATTGGTATGGGAAAAAACAATCGCGCCCTGGGCGCAAACTCGGACATGTCACAGTCCTGTTGGATTCTAGCCCAGAGAGAAACCCCCAGGCGATCGCACAATCCATAGAAACCCTGTGGTACAATAAAAAATCACTCTAATTGTAGCAACATATTTAAAACAAAGTCACTTTGATCTTTAGCCATAACCTGAATCATGGCTTTAAAATCTGAATTTCGTTGGCGATACTTAGTAATTAATTCCTCTGACTGAACTCTAGTACCAAACTTTTCTTGATAATCAGCCTCAATGCATTGAAGTTCCTGTTTATAACACTGTTTAAAGGATTGCTCAATTTTTGCCTTATCCTGCTCTGGCAGAACATTTAGGTGGATGACTACAGTGCCTCGATGCTTCGTTTCAATGGATTGAATAGAGACAGGCAAATCACCCTGTTCTTTCTCCAAATTTTGAAAAGCAACCAAAAAGGCTTGCCAATCAATCCCGTTGCGAAAGATTAACTCAACCGTTTCTAGAGTTGTTTGGAAAAGCTTGGTAAACTCACCCGGTTCAAATCTGCCACTATGAGGACGGCGTTCTTGCAGTACATATCGTTTATTCTGAGGAGAATATCTGGATTTAAGATAAACGTAGTCGCAGATAACTCCAATCAAGTTAGTTTTACTATCAATATTCCAGTCTTCTAAGCAGACTCCTGTGAATATGGCTCTCTCAAAGTTTGTACCTAAAGCTTGGGTTCTAATCAACCGTGCTTCCGATAAATCAGCGCCGCAAAGAAAAGCATTCCTCAAATCGGCACCTGTAAAATCAGCTTTTGTGAGATTGGCATCCGTCAAGTCAGCATCAAGCAAATCTGTGCCAAAGAGGTTAGCACCTTGAATATTAGCCCCTCGGAGGTTAAATCCACTCAGATCCAATAAATTTAGGTTGGCACCTTCCAGCATGGGAGTAACATCAGGATGTTTCTGTCGCCAACTGTTCCAGTGGAATAACCCCAGTTTGACAAGATAGGAGTGGGGTTCGCTGTACACCATCTACCAATAACCCCGAACATCATGGTTTGCGATCGATGACACTCATCAGTTTAGCCTAGAGTGTCTAGAACAGCGTATAATTAGCTCATTAGATGGCGAATACTAGACAGTGGACATCTGGAAATAAATCGTTAGAATAGAAGGACAGGTTCCACTGGAACGTTGGTGACTGCCAATAGTGTTTTTTGATCTTTGTCCGTATAGCAAAGGGAATCGAGAGACCTTGTGGCAGTAGACCGGGCATGAACCCGGAAACTTAAAACGAGCGTCCACGATGCCCACCTGGTTTTCCAGGTCATAAGCTGAGGCAAGACGGCGTTTCGGTGAACCTGCAATAATTCGCAAAAATTTCCCCCTGTCTTAAGTGACTGGGGGATTTTGCGTGGTAACCGAATTAGACAAAACAGGGAACAGATCACGGTCGAATCTCTGATTGACCGTGAGATGAATCGCCGATAAGCTAAAGCAATGGATGAGGGGATGGCAAATTTGGGGTATCGACCTGTCGCCATTGATTTATTTGCAGGAGTTGGTGGGTTTTCCCTGGGGATCGAACAGGCGGGGTTGGATGTGGCGATCGCAGTGGAAAAAGACCCGATTCACGCGGCTGTCTATGGGTTTAACTTTCCCCAGACTCATGTCTTGTGCGCTGATGTATCTGACTTGACGGGAACACATATCCAGCAAGCCTTGCGGGATTGGTGCGATCGCCAAAGGAGTCCTGTTCTAGTTAGCGATCGCGACAGGATTGACATTGACTTGGTATTTGGGGGACCTCCCTGTCAGGGATTTTCAGTGATGGGGAAACGTCAGGTTTGTGACAAACGTAACCTTTTAGTCTTTGAATTCTGTCGCTTGGTCAAAGAACTCCAGCCTCGTTATTTTGTTATGGAAAATGTTCCGGGTTTAGGTCTGAAAAAATACCAAAACCTACTGAATCGGTTGCAGTGCGAGTTTCAAGCAGCCGGGTATGAGATAATTCAACCGATACAGGTACTAAGCGCGGTTAATTTCGGTGTACCGCAGCAGCGACAACGGTTATTTGTCTTGGGGAATCAGGTGGGAGTGAAACCCTTAACCTATCCTCAACCTCAATTGCAATCACCCTCTGAGTTTTGTACGGTTCGGGATGCGATCGCGGATTTACCCAATTTAGATGATTTTACCGAACTTCAAACCTCAGACTCGGTAGAACTGACACTCCCCCAGTTACAATTACTTCAAGCATTAGCCATGCCTTACGTGGAAAAGCTACGAGGTATAATCAGCGATCCCTTTAATTTTGCCTATCCCCGCCAATGGAATCCGTTCCTCTTAACCAGTTCCAAGCGAACGCGACACAATCTCGCCTCGATTGAACGGTTTAATCAAACACCACCCGGTCAATTGGAATCGATTAGTCGCCTACAACGCCTAGACTGGGACAAACCCTGCTACACCTTACGCGCAGGTACTGGACCCGAACACGGTAGCTATACCTCCCCCCGTCCCATTCATCCTAAATATCCACGGGTCATTTCAGTACGAGAAGCCGCACGTTTACATTCGTTTCCGGACTGGTTCCGCTTTCATGCTACGAAATGGCATGGATTTCGACAGGTGGGAAATGCTGTACCGCCACGACTCGGACGAGTCTTAGGTCATCAAGTTATCGCCGCCTTGGGAGTTGCACCCTCGCAGCCAACGTCAACCCTTACCCTAAAAGACCCGTACCTCTTAGAATTAGGACAGGTCAAAGCATCTGAGTATTGGAAACAAAAGAAAAGACAAGGGGATTTTAGTGGGTTAGGATGTTGAAAATTCACATACTTATCCCTATTCTTTTGTGATTTAGATCACCTGATGAAGACAAATTTATCATAAGCTTTCTTGAGGACTCATCACTTGGCTAATCAAACACTTATCACAATTTCTGTCGAGTCAGAATCACTGACAATGCGGTAATTTGATCACGTTCGAGAATTGATAAGTTCTTTAATATATCTTAAGGAGAGATACACCACGTTGCTAAAGACCCAATGAAATCTGCTCAAGTTTGTTTTCCCAAATTTCCTGTCCGGCAAATTGCCAATCGCATTATTGATATGCGCCAAATTAGCCGAATTGACCAACAACTGTTCATGTCAGCACTTTTATCGAAGCAGTCACTTTCTAGGGAAGAGCAAAACCTAGTTGAAAAGATTTATGAAGGTTTAAATCGGGGATGGATTCGAGTCGTTGAATAGAATACATTATAACTTATGACTTATGATTTATGAATAAGGGCGGGTTTTGTGGAGAGCTTATCAGTAGGTATCAAAATTAAACGGCTCATGCCCATCCCTACAATTGACCTTTCGCAACGCTTTTCGGGCAGGCTTATTACTTCCCTTAAATCTCTAGATTCTACCGCTACCAATTTTTGGCAGAACTCCGTTTTCCCACAATTCATCAGAAATTTTAATTTGTTTGTCTTCTGGAACTCTTTGATTATATTGCTCTAATAACGCTGTAATGAGTTGAATATACTCTTTCAGTAAATCCCGAATTTCTTGTCGGGCTAATAAATTATAAGAATTAGAGGTGTTATTGTTTACGCTAAACTGGCGAATGATGGGCGCATTGAAGACAATCCACAGAAATGGAGAATTGATCATTTCTTCCATCAATTCAATAAGTTCAGGTTGTAAAAATAAACAATATTTTTCCATGGTGCGGTTTAAGGAATCTTTAAACTGCGAGCATTCCCGTAACAAATATTCAGACCAATCTGCTTCAATTGCGCCCAATACCGGGGCTGGCTTGGAAAAATCAAGAAACGCTAATTCTTCAAAAAATGTATGGTCAAATAAATCAACGACTGTTTGATAATTTTTATCTGGTTTTTCGGCAATAGCCGCCTTAAACATATTGAAAAACAAATAAAAGTGACGTTGAAGTGGTCTCCTGAGCTGTAGGAATGCCACAGATTCGAGTTTTATTCGTTGATTTTCTTGATCGATAGCCATAACTCGATCAATTGAAAAGACAACGATGATAATGCCAGTAATTTCTGAGGCAATATCTAAGGAAAAGGATTTGAGCCAAGGATATTGACCCGAACTGATGAAATAAACAAAAAAGCAGCAGCCCAATAAGACAGGAAGTAATACATAAGGGGTTTTTAAAGAACTTCTCATCTTATCGCCTGCTATTTTGCTTGAGCATCCGGATCATCGGTAAAATAAAGTAATTTATTGCAATAAACCTTCTGCTGCTAATAATCCTACCGAAAAGAGTAAGGTAGCCATTAGCGAAAAAACCATCATCATTCCCGAAGGCATAAAGGCGCGGGTGCGGAAAAGACGAATAACAAAGACAATAAATAACAGCAGGGAAATTAGTGTGGCTAGTCCCAGTCCCATAATTGGGATTACCCGACAAAGCCACCAAGCGACCAACAGTCCCAGACCACTACTGATACCCGAAATTAGAGATTTTTGGCTTTTGGCTTTTACATATCCAATTATGCCACCCACCAAGACAAGTAAGGCGTAGATTAAAACAAATCCGGTAATAATTGGCAATAAGTTGTTCATGTTAGGAAAAATATTGTGGATTTAAAGATTGGCTATAATGAATTATACTCTCTTTAGTCGAACAAAAACGACTGCCCTTTACGGCAGCCCAATCCCCCGCCACCCGTCTTGATTAAACGGGGGAATAGCTTTCCCATGACTCTCTTAGGATCTTACAGGAATCGGTTTAGATAGAAGAATCCTAAGAGTGATCGTTATGATGGGATTGCCTATGCCAACTCATAGTGTCAGTCATATTATCTTCTAGTTCCATGCGTTGTTCCATGCGACGCAGAAAATAGCCCGTCATCATCGCCGAAGCCAGCAATCCAGCTAAATTTTCGCGATCTGTGGTAATTTGGACATTGAAACTCTCAGAAGGAAGCATACCCACCAGTCCCTGGACATTCTGGGAAATGATTTGCTGAATTTCCGGGCTGGCAGATTTGGCAACCTGGGACAGTACATCTGGGGATTGGTGTTGTAGATAGTTCAGTAATTGGTTGGATGCGTCATCTTCAGGGGGAGAATTGAGGAAGTCAGAGTTAAATACCATTAGAATCAAAAGACGTGACTTACTTGTTTCTACTCTAAACGATTGTGCTGCCTACCGACTTGGTGCTTTGGTGCAACAGCCCTAGTTCTTAAGGAAGAAATTCAGGATGTTATTCAGGCGTAAGGATGAGAATGAGATGAGGTGGTGCTTAGGATTGAGAGGGTGTCTGTAGGGACGGTAGGAGGTTATCGAGTTCAAAGTGTTGATGAAATTTATTCGTAACTTGCAACCAGTAAGAACGACCATCACTTTGTCGGCGTCTGCTGACAAATCCCAGGGAAATCAGTTCTTGAACATGTTGATAAGCACCACTACCACGTAAGTCGATCAGTTGAGTTTGAGCAATAGGTTGTTTGAGTGCGATCGCGGCTAGGGTTCTCAATGCTCCTACACCTAATTCAGCAGGCACTAGACTTTGCATTAACGTAGCAAATGAAGCTCGTAACTGCAAGCTATAACCCTTTGGTGTCTCGACGACTTCTAGGGCGCTGTCTCGATAGGCATAGTCTGACATCAGTTCAATTAAAGCATCTTCTGCCGCAACGCGATCGCACCCTGCACAATCAGCAATTTCCTCCAGGGACAAGGGTTTGCCCTTTAAGTATAGAATTGCTTCAATTTGGGTCGCTAGACGAGGCATTGGGGATTGGGGATGTTTTGAGTGTTGAATGTGTAGGGGCTCTTTTAGGGAATTCGCTCAAGCTGTTGACGATAACTTTGGTTTAAAACCCGCCCTTACCGAGTTTTGAGCCTTCGCTTCCCTAGTCGGACATGGTGCGTGAGTGATTATGGATTGGGGGTTAGTAAGTACCGATACGCTCCTTAATCGAGTTGTCGTCCCGTCAATTCCACAAAGATATCTTCTAAATTCGAGGGACGAACCATCATACCTGTTTTATCCGGTAAGCTGTCAAGGTAGGCATTGGCATCGTCTAGAGTGGGAAAGAATTTATACTCAAAGCGATCGCCGATTTGTTTCATCAGCAACCCTTCACCATGGTTAGCTTTGAGTTGTTGCAGGGTTCCCAGTTCAATTAGCTTACCACAGTCCATAATACCGATGCGTCCTGGCTGACTTGTCCCATACTGATCACACAACACCTCCACCTCGTCCATGTAATGAGTCGTTAGCAGCATTGTCATCCCTTGGCGGTTTAAATCCCGAATAATTTCCCACAGGCGGCGACGGGTTTGGGGATCAAGTCCCACCGTGGGTTCATCTAAAAATAGAATTTTGGGTTGGTGGAGTAGCGCCCTAGCGATTTGCAGGCGACGCTTCATCCCACCGGATAGGGTTTTCACTGGCGAATCCCGCCGTTGGGATAATTCTACATACTCTAACCACTGGTTAATCAGGGTTTGCCGTCGGGGATTAGGAATGTGGTGCAAGCGTCCGTGGAGTTCCATATTTTCCCAGACGGTTAGGTCGTTGTCAACGCTGGTTTGTTGCAACACGACGCCGATATTTTGCTTTACCTCAGCCGGTTGACGCACCACATCATAACCCGCAATCTCAATTTGCCCTTCGGTGGGTCGGGTTAGGGTGGTTAACATGCGAATTGTTGTCGATTTCCCCGCCCCGTTGGGACCGAGTAGACCGAATATCTCTCCCGATTCGATAGTGAAGGAGAGGTCCTTAACTACAGGGACTTTATCGTAGGTTTTGTTGACGTGTTGGACACAAACAGCAGGGGGCATCCTGTCTAAATTTATAATAGAACAATCTTATATTTTAGTCATTTGTCATCTCCCTCTTCCTGATCTATCTTCCTCAACTCTCTTGGCGTTTAGGCGTGTCAGGGATTAAGAATGGGAAAGGAGTGTGAGGAAAAACCGAAAAATGTATCAACTTTGGCAGAAATTGCTGCGGATAAGTCCTGCGATCGCGTTTTGGCTATTTTTGGCTGGAGCCCTTACAGCACAAGAGGTAGAGGTGCAGTGGTGTGGGAGTGTAGGGGAGTTTTGTTTCTTTGGAGAAACCTTAGAGAGAAAAGAAATATCAGAGAATGAGTCGAGTGATCCCACCGAGAAACGTTTAGAGCAAATTAATCAGTACAGCGATAATAATAGCTTGGGTCAAGTAACGAATGTTTCCCAGTTGCGGGATGTACAACCCAGTGATTGGGCGTATACAGCCTTGCGCTCACTGATCGAACGATATGGCATACTCACAGGGTATCCTGATCGCACGTTCCGGGGCAATCAAGCTATGACTCGCCATGAGTTCGCCGCTGGATTACGTCAGGCTTTGGATCAGATACAATTACTAATTGCCAGAGGACGCGATGTTCCTCCAACAGACTTGGCGACACTCGAACAGTTAACCAATGAATTTGTCTTAGAACTCTCCCTGCTAAGAGCAGATGTAGACGCCCTAACCGCCCGGACTCGGGAACTGGAACTGACGCAATTTTCGACGACAACCCAACTGGAGGGGGAAGTGATTATTGGGGCGGCGGGGATTGTCAGTGAGGATGATCATGTAACCACATTGGGACATCGTACCCGCTTAAATTTAGAAACCAGTTTTACAGGTCAAGATGTACTAATAACCCGACTGCAAGCCGAAGGGTTAAGGCGTCTGGAACGTCGTACAGGTACGCCAGAAGGGGAATTAGCCTTTACTGGGGCTAGGGATAGTGACCTAGAGATTGATGCTCTATTGTACCGTTTCCCCATCGGGAATCAGACGCAAGTCGTTATCGCGGCGAATGCTGGAGATGCTGATGACTTTACCGATACGATTAATCCTTATCTAGATGGGGATGGTGCTAGTGGGGCGGTGTCTCGTTTTGCCACTCGTGCGCCCATTTATTATTTAGTCAGGGGGGCGGGTTTGGGGGTAAGACATGCAGTGAGTGACACCTTAGAGGTCAGCTTAGGGTATTTAGCTGGGAATGGGGGAAATCCGCAACCCGGTAACGGTTTATTTGATGGGGCTTATGGCGCATTAGCCCAAGTCACATACAAGCCTAGCGATCGCGCCACGATTGGCTTGACTTATGTTAATGCTTACAATCAAGACTGGCAAGTCGGGAGTCAAGATACTAATTTAGTCAATCAATTAGACTTGCCCGTAGTCACAAATTCCTTTGGTATCGCCGCTTCAGTACAAATTAATCCACGATTTGTTGTCGGGGGATGGGCAGGTTATACCACAGCGCAGGTGATTGATGAAGGGGATGCTAATCTTTGGTATTGGGCGGTAACATTAGCCTTACCCGATTTAGGCAAAACAGGCAATCTAGCGGGGTTTATCGTCGGTATGGAACCCAAAGTCACCAACAGGAGCGATAGCCTGAAAAATTTGGGCATTGATGATCCGAGTACATCCCTACATCTAGAGGCATTCTACCAGTATCAATTAACCGATAATATTACAATTACACCAGGGATAATTTGGCTCACTGCACCTGATCATAATAGCGATAATGATGATACATTCATTGGCACAATACGAACCACATTACGATTTTAACAACTAAGCAAGATGCCCTACTTTTTCAATAAGTCGGGGATCTGTTTGTGTACCTCACTTACACGCCATCGCGCTGTAACTCTGTTCGACTGGTAGGAAATCACTGTCCTTGCAGGGCAGTGAGATAAAATAGAGGAATAGATTTTACGGTTACATTGAGAACCCTCCTTTGCGCCCCTAAAGTTTCCTGTCCGACTACTTATGCACTACTCGCCTTTATTTGTATTACTATCCTTATCACTATCGTTCCCGCTACTTTCCCTGTCCCCGGCAAATGCCCAAGATACAACAGAAGAACCTAGGTTTGCCCAAGGATTTTGGCGTCCCGCCGAACAACTGGTGCAAGAACAACTGAATTTAATTAATCGGATTGAGGGGGCATTTTACAGTCCTAATGTATATCAAGTAGAAGCGACGCGATCGCAACTGTTCTTACATCTAGGTAAAGTAGAACGCTTTTTGAAGAGTCAGTATCAAATTCCCCAGTTTCTCTGTAATAACGGAACCCCTGATCCCGATTTTCCTGCACCGTTGACATTACCCCAGCGACAGGTGTATTGCAATCTTTATGTGTCTACCCAAAAGCTGAAACCAATGGTTGAGCTGTTGGATATGCGGTTACCGATGCTAGCTGGGGTAGCTGCACCCAGTCTCTTACCCGATGAGCAACGCCTAGGATTGCGGCTGAATTTAGCCACGCCACTGCGTCCAAGATTTTCGCCTGTACCTGACTTCCCAAAACCGGAACCACCCGTCTTGGGTATGCCGACAAAGCGCCCGACTACAGATTATCAGGCACCACCTCTACAACCTGCGATCGCGCCTCCAGAAGCTATTACCCGAACTCTTCTAGCCGCACGGGAACAACTACTACCCATATTACCCGCATTTCCTGAGTCTGCTCGTATAATTGACCCCGGTGTCTATTCGGTCATTCCAACTCAAAGTACTTTGGGTCTTTTGCCTTTAGAACCACAGCGATATGCCGAATTTCTTGCCCAACCCAACACCGGGATTGCTCGTATCTTTCTCGCCGAAAGCTATCAACCTGATCCCAATAAGCTGCAAAACCGCCTGATATCTCCCCTCCCCCAACCCTTTCCCTTAACTGCTGGGGTAGAACCGACTACGGATTACGTTCCTAGCTTGGCGCTGGAGATTGAAAATGGAAACTTTACCATTCCATTGCAGGGGCTGGATTATGGTTTTATCGTAAATTTAGGCGACGTTTCTTTAGCACAACTCGACGCCAACCTAAAAACGATTCCCACCCTGACACCCGAACAACGGGATTTATTCCTGAATTATCGTCCGCCTAATGCAGTAGAAGCCTTACAAATAGATCAAAGGCGCTTTTACACGGGTAAGGATGGTATCGGGTTTGTCCCGCCTTTAAGTCCACCTGCGGCTACAGGTTCAGAGATTGCGTTAAATAATACCTATTTAGTCAGATTAATCCAATTCCAGTTACCTGAAGCCGTACTGAAAGGAGAACCAATTTCCCGATCGCAGCGCCGTTATTTACCAGAAATCCTCAACACACCGAGCAGCGATGTTATTGTTGCTTTTCAACCCGTTCACCAGCGTTTAGATGGGAGTTATACCGTACTGTGGCGTCTACTTTATCAGTTTCCTGATCCCCAGATTGAAAACTTAGCCGAATACGTTGATTTAGAGTAGACATTACGGTTATTCACGAATTTTCCTGTTTGTAGTAGGCACTTTAGTGCCTTAAAATGGCTTATTTCCAAGCACTAAAGTGCTGACTACGAACAGGCTCATACAAGTCTGATAAAACCGGACATGATATTAAAGCAAAAAACCACATAACATCAGCTTGTCTGGTTATATGGTTCAATTAAACTACTGATCAGTTATATTGACTTATTAATTGAGTTAGTACCAAACAGTATTTAACTCAAGACCTACTCTCCTCTAAAATCTAGAGTTTAGCAATGCGTACATTTACCAACTCTTCAAACAATCTGAACATCTGATGAAAACAAGCTTTTAAGCCAACGCCCTTGCTCAAGGGCATACTTTTGAATTCCAAGGGAACTGTACTATGCTGCCTTTTTGGGTGGTAGGACGACTTTCTTTGCTAAACCTACTCCTTGGAGTATTTGAATTACCCACCACGTCATATCTATTTCCCACCATTTACGTCCAGCCGGAGCAACATTGGGTTGAGCATGGTGATTGTTGTGCCAACCTTCTCCGTAGGTTAAGATAGCTGCCCACCAGAGATTGCGAGAACCATCATTAACTTCATAAGTCTGATAACCGCGCAGGTGAGTGGCAGAATTAATTAACCAGGTGCTGTGCCACAGTAAGACAGCTCGCACAAAGACACCCCAGAATACAAATTGCCATCCCCCTACTAGGTAAAGCAATAGACCCAGAGGAATTTGTAGCGATAAGAAATAGCGATCTAACCAGCGATAATAGGGATCTCTGGCAATATCAGGAGCAAATTTTTGATAAACTTGATAATCAAAAAATTCGGGTTTGTGATAGAACAGCCAAAGCATGTGACTCCACCAAAACCCATGTCGTGCTGAGTAAGGGTCTTTGTTTGCATCATCGGGGTGAGCATGGTGCTGACGGTGTCCTGCTACCCAGAAAATTGGTCCCCCTTGGAGAGCTAAAGCCCCAATGGTGGTAAGGATATATTCTAACCACTTAGGCACTTGAAAACTCCGATGAGTCAAAAGTCGGTGATAGGATAAGCAGATGCCAATACTGCCAAAGAGCCAGTGGAGAAGTATCATTACTCCCAAGGCTGACCATGAAAAAAACCAGGGCGCCAGCAGTGCCAAAGCGTGAATCGTGCCAAAAAATAGCAGACTGGGCCAATGAAAGGGTAGATTAGCGCGACTTTGAGGAAGCGCGGAGATGGAGGGATTAGTCATTGAGAATCGTTACAGTAGGAATTGAGGTGCAAGTGTTACTTACACTTCTATCATCAGCTTAACGATTTATCCATCAAAATGCAAGTGTTACTTACATTACTAAACTATGTCTCGTACCAGTTCTACAACACGAGCGCGTTTAATTCAAGCAGCGCTTGAGTTGTTTACCGTTCAGGGGGTTACCGAGACGACCACACGTCAGATTGCTGAATTAGCCCAGGTTAATGAAGTCACCCTGTTCCGTCACTTTGGTAACAAACAAGGATTACTCTTAGCCGTGATCGAAGACTCTGGGGTGTTTACCCGTCTGGGTGAATCCCTCAGAGCCCAAGTTGATCAGACAACGACGTTTGAGCAGGCGTTGACCAACTATGGACGCGATCGCCTTCAGGTTCTCACGCAAATGCCCGAATTATTGCGCTCTGTGGTTGGGGAGTCAGGAAAATACACCGTTGAGCATCGTCAGGCGTTAGGAGAAGGTGTTACTCAAGCCAACCTGGACTTTGCTAATTATCTTACCACCGTGATTCAACGCGATCGCTTACATTTGCGTTTATCAGCGGAAAAATTAGCCAGTTTGGTTAATGGGATGTTATTTGGGTATTTGGTGATTGAACTAACCAGCGAGTTCCACAGGCTTTGGCAGAATCAGGAGGATTTTTTGCAAAGTTTAGTCGAACTTATCTTACACGGAGCTTTTGCCGACGCAGAGCTACAGAGACGGGAAGAGGCGGAGGAAGAACCAGGAAGCGGCGATACAGGGGAGATAGTGCGCCAGCTTGTACCCGATTCTTCCCCGAACTTGCCCTCTCCAGCCATCTCCTCTGAGACGGTAGCCGATTTACCCCCATCCTTAGTTCATGCCATTTTGCAACAAGCCAAAAAAAGCGGATTCCGGGATTATGCTCTCGCCTATGTCCTCTTTGGTGCGGGGTTGCGGATAGAAGAAATTATTGCCTTAGAGCGATCGCACCAAATTAGTGACACCCACAGACACTTGTTGCAAGTGACTCAAGGTAACCTGCGCCAAGTCCCTGTGAATCAGCGGATTATGGGCAAGCGCTATGGTTCTTACACCCGCAATCCCTTAAACCAATGGCTCAAAAATCGTAAAGATGATCGCTCACCCTTGTTTGTCAATGAAGCCTTGGAACGGATGTCTGTGCCAGAATTAAGATCCGCATGGCGTGACTTTACCTCTGGGTTGGAAACGCCATCTCCCTCAATTGAGCAAGCGCGACAGACATGGTGTGTGGAAATGCTAATGAGAGGGATGAATGTGGAGGATTTGAGTATTTTAAGCGGTTTGGATGTGAAACAATTAGAGCCTTATGTTCGTAGGGCACGGGAAAAAACGGCGTTGGATCGGGCGATTCGTTTAGATCAAAAGCCTTAAGTAGTCAGCTTTTTTACCCGTCGAGCCAGTATTCCTTTGGCGATCTAGAGATTAGTGATCGCATTTTTAATAACAGCGGTTGCCAATGATCCAGAATCGCAGTTGCCAGCCTATCCAAAATATGCTAATTTAGTGGACAAAATTGACTTATGCTAAATAAGCGACGAAAAATATATTAAAATATGAATAATACAGTTATCCTCAATCCTTTTGAACATACGCTAATTGAAAAAATCCGCGACTTACCTCCTGGTAAACTTGAAGAAGTAGCCGATTTTGTCGATTTTTTACTAGGACGCAGTCAACAGCATCAGACGATGGTTCGAGAAGCCGCTAAACTTTCGGAAAAGACATTTGCGAAGGTCTGGGATAATCCAGATGATGCTGAATATGACCAGCTATAATTTTGGCGATGTTATCCTGGTTCCATTTCCTTTTACTAATCAAACAACGAGTAAGAAACGTCCAGCCGTTGTCATTAGTTCTGATACCTACAACCAAGAACATCCTGACTTGATTTTGATGGCGATTACCAGTCAAAGTCGGCAGATACTGATGTTTGGTGATGTAACAATAACAAACTGGCAAGAAGCTGGGTTACTCAAGCCATCTATTATTAAAGCGATCGTTACAACAGTTGAGAAAACCCTGGTTTTGAGGAAACTTGGACAACTCCAAGCCTACGATATCGACGTATTAAGAGAATCATTAGTAAGACTTATCGGCTAGTAGCTTGCTGCCCACAATTCCAGATATCAAAAAGGCGATCACACCTTTTGCACAAGGGTGGCAGAGCAGAGTATTCAACCGAACTTGATATAACTCCTAAGCTGGAACTTCAATTTGCTGATTTCCCGCCAACCCAAATGCCTGGTGAATGGCTTGTAATGCTGTCACCCCTTGCTCTTTATTCACTACACAACTAATCCTTATTTCCGAAGTAGTAATCATTTGAATATTAATTTTGTGCTGAGAAAGAGCAGCAAACATCTGTGCAGCTACACCGGGTTGTCCAATCATTCCTGCACCAACAATACTGACTTTAGCAATATCGGCATCAAGGAGAACCTCTCCGTAGCCTAAAATAGGTGCAGCCTCCTGGAGAATTTTCTGGGCATTTTCCGCCTCAGCTTGGGCGACGGTGAAAGCAATATCGCGTGTGGGAATTCCATCAATCACTCGACAGCGCTGAGATTGAATAATCATATCCACGCTGATTGCTTGCTCGGCTAAAATACTAAATATCCGAGCTGCCATACCCGGACGATCAGGAACATAGCGAATCGCTAAACGGGCTTGATTTTGGTCAAGGGCAACACCTCGGACAGGGTTTGCATGTAGAGACGCGCTATGGAACGTCTCTACATGCTCAGAAATCGGTAGACGGGCGGGGGAACTCTTAATATTAAACTGGTCACACAAAACTGCGATCGCACGATTACAATCAGCCGCATCAATCACACAGCTTACTTTCACCTCGGAGGTGGAAATCATCAGAATATTGATTCCCGCATTTGCCAGGGTGGTGAACATTTGAGCCGCAATACCGGGGTGTCCAATCATTCCCGCCCCCGCGATCGCGATTTTGGCGATATTCGATTCCACTAAGACTTCCGCCTCATCAGCACTGGGATTAGTGGGGCTACGGAAAGCGGGTGCAATGGCTTCGGCAACGGCTTCAGCCCGTTTGAGAATACCCTTACTTACACTAAAGGCAATATCATTCGTATTCCCCTCGTGAATCGACTGGATAATTAAATCCACATCTAAATCTTGACCCGCAATCTCACCAAACAATTGTGCCGCGACACCGGGATGATCCGGAACCCGCAGCATTGCCACTTTTGCCTGATCCGTATCAAATTCTACAGCATCGACCGAGCGAGCTATTTCTAAATCATCTAAAGAACGGGGTTGTGGCGTGGGAGAAATCACCTTTGTTCCCGGAGCATCTGTCCAACTAGATAGCACAACCAATGGTACACCGTAATTCCGAGCAATTTCTACCGCACGGGGATGCAGTACCTTTGCCCCTAAGCTTGCCAATTCCAGCATCTCATCGCAGGTAATCTCGTCCATGAGTTGGGCATCTGGGACGAGGCGCGGATCAGCTGTTAAAATACCAGGGACATCGGTGTAAATCTCACACCGAGCCGCCCCTAATGATGCGGCTAACGCCACGGCTGAGGTATCTGAACCCCCGCGTCCCAAGGTGGTAATTTCCAAGTCATTCAGACTACTGATCCCTTGAAACCCCGCTACCACAACGACTTTACCTTCGTCTAGATGTCGAGAAATTCGTTCGGTGTGGATACTAAAGATACGGGCGCGGCTATATTGGGCTTCCGTGACAATGCCCACTTGTGCGCCAGTCAGAGAAATCGCGGGTTGTCCTAATTCCTGCAACGCCATCGCTAGCAGCGCGATGGAGACTTGTTCACCGGTGGAGAGTAACATATCCATTTCCCGACGGCTGGGATTGGCTGAAATTTCGTGAGCCAGTTTAACTAACCCATCAGTCGTTTTACCCATCGCTGACACGACGACGACTAACGAGTTACCCGCTTGAACTGTGTTTAAGAGTCGTTGGGCAACGGTTTGAATCCGCTCAACTGAGCCAACCGAGGTTCCACCATATTTTTGGACAACCAGCACCATAGATGTTACTCCTACACCTTTTTTCGACGCCTTTGTTGTCAACCCTTGAGGCGTGAATTTGAGCCAGGTCGCTAAAAGGCATCAATTATTAATCAAGTAACTACATTAGCAGACATTCGTCATTGGTCATTCGTCATTGGTCATTTCTTTGTTGCTGCCCCTGCTTTCCCTACACCCAGACGTGCCATGGCACGTCTCTACATGAACTGGTTCAGGTACTCTACTAACTCACAAAATCCCTCGCCTTCTGTAGCGACGGTTACATAAGCGGGTTTTTGACATCCTCCCCAACTTACTTCGTTGAAGTTGGGGATTCCCAGTATCGCTACGGAGATTTCCTGGTTCGCGGACACTTACCTAGGTCAATGACCCCCGGCAGGACGTCTGGCCAGGCAATTTCAGGTACGGCTTGCCCAGTCGCACCTACACCTCGAATCATCACAACTTGTGCCGCAGCTACATCTCTATCCGTTGTATATCCGCACTCATGGCAACTGTGAATTCTTACTGATAAATCCTTCTTGCCTGTGTGTGTTTTACAACGAGGACATTGCTGCGACGTATAATCAGCGTTTACCTTGGCAAAGTAAACTTGTTCTTTCCAACAAACCCATTGCAAAATATTAATAAACTGACCAAAGCCAGCATCCAAGGTATGTTTTCCTAGCATCCCTTTCGCCCAAGTCTTGAATTTAAGATCTTCAACAAATACCATTCCGGCATTTTGGACTAGGTGATGAGCTAGTTTAAAATGAAAGTCTTTTCGAGTGTCGTGAATTCCTTGGTGTAATCTAGCAATCTTTTGGTTAAGTTTGCGCCAATTTTTAGACCCTTTCTTCT